>NZ_CAXREH010000074.1:0-7169 GCF_964229375.1 Cognatishimia sp. | reverse complement strand
TGTGGGCGTGGATCTGGATTACGAGGTGATTGGTAATTCGATGCTGATGGTTTCGGCTTCTGGCACTGCTGTGGTGCTGAAATAATGTGGCGCGCTGCGCTGTTGCCCGCCTGTACAACGGGGGCATTCTGCGCGGTGTTTGCTTTGGTGATCAGCAGCCTCGCGCCAATGCTGGGCACCACACAAGTTCTGGCGACCAGTTTCGCCAGCGGGTTTCTTGGGTCGTTGGTGGCCCAGTTGATATTACGGAAATGAACCGCCTGATGTGCGGGCGGATGAGGAAAAGACTATGTTGGAAATCAAAGGCCTGAAGGTCAAACTGGAAGACGAAGACAAGCAGATCCTGAAGGGCGTAGACCTGACAGTTGAAGCGGGCAAAGTACATGCGATCATGGGGCCAAACGGCTCTGGTAAGTCGACGCTGTCCTATGTTCTGTCCGGACGTGACGGCTATGAAGTCACCGACGGCGAGGCGACGCTTGAGGGCGAAGACCTGCTGGACATGGAGCCAGAAGAGCGCGCCGCAGAAGGCCTGTTCCTGGCGTTCCAATATCCGGTTGAAATTCCGGGCGTCAGCAACATGACCTTCCTGCGCACTGCGGTGAATGCACAGCGCAAGGCACGCGACGAAGAAGAGCTGTCTGCGGCGGACTTTTTGAAAGACATCCGCGCCAAGGCGAAAACTCTTAAGATCGATGCCGATATGCTGAAGCGTCCGGTCAATATGGGGTTCTCTGGTGGCGAGAAAAAGCGCAATGAAATCCTGCAGATGGCGATGCTTGAGCCAAAGATGTGCATTCTGGATGAAACAGACTCCGGTCTGGACGTGGACGCGATGAAGCTGGTGTCTGAGGGCGTAAACGCGCTGCGCAGCGAGGGTCGTGGTTTCCTTGTGATCACTCACTATCAGCGCTTGTTGGACCACATCAAACCTGACGTCGTGCACATCATGGCAGACGGCCGCATCGTGAAAACCGGTGGTCCAGAGCTGGCTCTGGAAGTTGAGCAGAACGGGTATGCCGACATTCTGGCGGAGGTCGCATAATGCGTCTGGCTCAGATGAAACAAGAGGCTGCAGAGGCGCGTCTGGCGACGGTCTCGGTGCCAGAAAGCGGTGCGTGGCTTGCCTCTGCACGCGCGGATGCCTTGGCGCGGGTCAAAACCATGGGCCTGCCGCATGCGCGGGACGAATACTGGAAATACACGCGTCCTGACACGCTGACTCAGGCCGACGTGCCTGCCGCTGCACTGTATGACGCCGATGAGGCGCCGATTTTTGACGATATCGAGCGCCTGAAAATCGTCTTTGTGGATGGTGTGTTTAACGCCGAGGAATCCGATGATCTGGCGGGCGAAGGCCTGACGATTGAGCGTCTGGCCGACATCGCGGCGAGCGATATCCATTGGGCCAAAGACTTTTACGGTGCGCTTGAACTGAACGGTCAAACACCGGTTGAACGCCCGCTTGCGGCCTGGAATACAGCCATGGCCAGCGATGGTGTGGTGATCCGCGTCACCGGTCAAGTGAGCAAGCCGATTAACCTGTCCTACCGCCATCGCGACACCGCGTCCGATGCGGCGTTGCACCATGTGGTGAAACTGGAAGAGGGCGCTAAAGTCACGCTTTTGGAAAATGGCCCAGGCGCGGCGCGCTTTAACCAGGTGCTTGAAGTGGATGTGGCAGACAACGCAGAATTCCACCACGTGCGGGCACAAGGGCGCGACCATGAGCGTCGCAATGTGACCCATATTTTCGCGCGTCTTGGCACGGAAAGCACGTTCAAGTCGTTTACTCTGACCGTAAATGGTGTGCTGACCCGCAATGAAGCCATTTTGGAACTGACCGGCGACGACGCTATCGCGCATGTCGCGGGCGCCTGTGTTGGTGACGGTGATTTTCACCATGATGACACGGTTTTCGTGACCCATGACGCGAAGAATTGCGAAAGCCGTCAGGTTTTCAAAAAGGTTCTGCGCAATGGGGCGACGGGTGTGTTTCAGGGCAAGATCCTGGTGCAGCCTGACGCGCAAAAAACCGACGGCTATCAGATCAGCCAGTCCTTGCTGCTGGACGATGACAGCCAGTTCCTCGCTAAGCCGGAACTCGAGATCTATGCCGATGATGTGGCCTGTTCACACGGCTCGACCTCTGGTGCGATTGATGAGGAAGGTCTGTTCTATCTGCGTGCGCGTGGTGTGCCCAAGGATATCGCGACCGATCTGATGACCTTGGCGTTTCTGGCCGAAGCGGTTGAAGAGATCGAAGAGGACGCCCTGTCTGATGCGATCATCGCACGCCTGGAAAGCTGGCTGGAGCGTCGTCGCGGTTAATGTCTATCACACGCGATATACTAGCGACCTATCGGGGGCCGGGGCAGGTTGTGTCCCGCCGCCTTGCGATGGGCGTGCGCGAAGACCGTGGTCTTGCAGTCCTGATGGCGGCCTGTGTGACGATCTTTATCGCACAATGGCCTCGTCTGGCACGCGAAGCGCATCTTGAAGGGCTTGAGCTGAATATGCTCTTGGGCGCACAGCTTTGGGTGTGGATCTTCATCATGCCGCTGGCGTTCTATGTGCTGGCCATCATTGTACAGATTGTCATGCGGATCTTTGGGCGCAAGATCGACGGGTTTTCCAGCCGTTTCGCCTTGTTCTGGGCGTTGTTGGCGATTGCGCCGATTTCACTATTTCGCGGGCTTGTCGGCGGATTTGTTGGTCCCGGAGCGGTCTATGACAGCATCGGCTTGATTGCGATATTGGTATTCACGTGGTTCTGGGTATCGGGGCTGCGCAGTACGGCGGTGTCTGACACATGATGCAAACCTTCAGGGATCTGGTCGCTTTGACGGTGGTGCGCCCGGCAGAAGCCATGGCGCAAATCCTTGCGCTTGGCCTTACTGTCCGGCTGTCTTGGGTCGTGCTTGTCATCGGCACAATGCTGTCGACGCTCGCAATCTTTGCCCGGGTTCTGGCCTTTCCAGTAGAGCTGTTTCCGGGTGTCATGTTTTTGGATGTCGTGACGCCCTTTGGCCTTTTCGTAACACTGACCATCGTCGCAGCTACCTCGGCAGTATTGTTGACATTTTCCGGCCGTTACCTTGGCGGGCAGGGCAGTTTCGCGACTGTGCTGTCCTATGTGGCGTGGCTGCAAGTCATGCGCGCGGTTGTCGAGGGACTGGGGCTGCTGGTGTCTTTCGCATCATTTGGTTTGGCGGTTCTGGCCATCAATCTTGCTGGGCTTTATGCGATTTGGATCATTTTGAACTTCCAGCGCGTGGCGCATGGGTTTGAAACGAATGGTCGTACGATTGGCAGCCTTGTTTTAACTTTCGTAGGGATTCTGGTGGTGGTGTCGCTGCTGCTGGCGCCCTTCATCAGCGTTTAATTGGACAGACGCATGTTTGACATCAACAAAATTCGCCAAGACTTCCCGATCCTCTCTCGCGAGGTGAACGGCAAGCCTTTGACTTATCTGGACAACGGCGCATCGGCGCAAAAGCCTCAGGTGGTGATCGATGCGGTCACGCGCGGCTATGCCGAGGAATATTCCAACGTGCACCGAGGGCTGCATTATCTGTCCAATCTGGCGACAGAAAAGTACGAAGGCGTGCGCGGCATCATCGCCAAGTTCCTGAACGTCAAAGACTCTGAGCAGATCGTGCTGAATTCGGGCACGACCGAAGGCATCAATCTGGTTGCCTATGGCTGGGCGATGGCACACTTGAAGGCCGGCGATGAAATTCTGCTGTCTGTGATGGAGCACCACGCCAATATCGTGCCGTGGCATTTCCTGCGCGAGCGCATGGGCGTTGTTCTGAAATGGGTCGATATCGAAGAAGACGGGAGTCTGGACACGCAGCGTGTCGTCGACGCGATGAGCGACAAAACCAAGCTGGTTGCCATCACGCAATGCTCTAACGTGCTGGGCACCGTAGTGGACGTGAAAACCATCACGCAAGAGGCCCATGCGCGCGGCATTCCGGTGCTTGTGGACGGCTCCCAAGGTTCGGTTCACATGCCGGTCGATGTTGAGGATCTGGACTGTGATTTCTATGCGATCACCGGTCACAAACTCTATGGCCCATCTGGCTCGGGCGCGATCTTTATCAAACGCGACCGCATGAACGAGATGCGCCCCTTTATCGGCGGCGGTGACATGATCAAAGAGGTCACGCAGGACACCGTGATCTATAACGATCCGCCCATGATGTTTGAGGCAGGCACCCCCGGAATTGTCCAGACGATTGGTCTGGGCGTTGCCTTGGAATACCTGATGGATCTGGGCATGGACAACGTGGCACGCCATGAAAACGCGCTTCGCGACTATGCGCTAGAAAAGTTTAAGTCTCTGAACTGGCTGCATATTCAAGGGCAGGCGCCTGGGAAGGCTGCGATTTTTAGCATGACGCTGGATGGTGCGGCCCATGCCCATGACATCTCGACAATTCTTGACAAACGCGGCGTTGCCGTGCGTGCCGGCCACCATTGTGCCGGACCTTTGATGGAGCGTCTTGGGGTCAGCGCGACCTGTCGTGCGAGCTTTGGCCTGTATAATACGACCGATGAGGTCGATACGCTGGTCGACGCACTAGAGCTGGCAAACGAGCTGCTGTCTTAAGCAAAAAGCAAGGAACGGGTTTCTGTTCCTTGCCTCATCTTTCCGGCTTGCAGAAGATTCTCGCGTCGGTATAACGAGCCTCAGGCACCCATAGCTCAGCTGGATAGAGCGCTGCCCTCCGAAGGCAGAGGTCTGAGGTTCGAATCCTCATGGGTGCGCCACTTCTTCCCCGGAATCCAGATCATCAAAGCTTGGACGCGGCCTGCGCTTCCTGACTTTTTGCGACCATCCAGTCGCGGACAACCTCGGCCTTGGGCGTCAGCTGGTGCGATTTTGACCAGACCAGATAGAATCCCTTGCCGGTTTTCCACGCCCAGTTTGGGCGCGATGCCAGCAATCCTTGCTCGGCAAGCGGTGCAACAAGGTGGTGCCAGCCAAAGGCAAAGCCTTCGCCCGCCATGGCAGCCTGAAGTACCAGCGCATAGTCGTTCAGGCGCAGGCCTCCGCGGGGCGTGGCACCTTGAACACCCTTGGCCTGAAACCATTGTTGCCAGCTGGGGCGCTCGCGGATGGGTTCCTCAAGGTGAATCAGACGCTGCCTTGGCAAGAGCGCAACATTCTTGAGGTCGATGGCAGCGGCCATGACGCGCGGCGATGCGACGGGATAGATGATCTCTTCGGCGATCAAAGCGCTGTTGCAATCGGGCCAATCTCCATTCCCAAGACGAATGGCAAGGCTGATGGTTTCGGCGTTCAAATCCGGCTCGCGATCGCTGGATTGCAGGCGCAGGTCAATGTCGGGATTGTTACGTTGAAATGACCCAAGCCGTGGCAGCATCCAATAGTTGTTGAACGCAGATGACGCGCTGAGCGTAACGTGGTCGTTGCTGGCGAACTGCTGGATAGAGGCGGCGGATTGCTCCAGCATTTCAAAAGCTTGCTTCACGTCGGCAAATAGTCGGCTGCCCGCGTTCGTCAACGCGATTTTGCGGTGGCGACGCTCAAAGAGGATCACACCCAAAGACGTCTCAAGCTGTTTGATCGTCATGCTGACCGCTGGTTGCTGAACGTTAAGTTCCTGCGCGGCATGGGTGAAGGAACCGGTGCGCGCGGCGGCCTCAAAGAACACGAGGTGACGAGGTGAAGAGAGGTGCGACCAAAGTTTTTGCATAAGCTGTAGTTATCTAATTCATCGAATTTTTCAATCGTCACACGGCAAAATTTCAGAGCTATCCTATGCGCTATGTGATTCAGTGAGGTAAAAAATGGCACGTCGCACCCGCGCATCCCGGACGAGAGACACGGAGTCTTCAACTGTGGCGGCTTCCCCGTATATCCGACGCAGTTTGCCATTCTTTGACGTGCTGGATGAAGAGCAGATCGAAAAGCTGGAAGCGCAGGTCGATTGGATCATTCAGGACGTGGGTATCGCGTTCCGCGACGACCCCGAAGCGCTGGAGTTATGGCGCAGGCAAGACGTCAAGATCGAGGGCGACGTTGTCCGCGCCCCTGCGGACTGGATCCGCAGCCTCTGTGCCAAAGCGCCACGTGAATTCACCCAACTGGCGCGCAACCGCGACCGCTCTGTGACCATCGGGGGCACCAATCAGGTGTTCGCACCGATCTATGGCGCGCCCTTTGTGCGCGATCTGAATGGTGGCCGTCGGTACGGCGATATGGAAGCGTTTCGCGATCTGGTGCGTCTGACGTATCTGCACCCTAATCTGCATCACGGCGGTTTTGTCACCTGCGAGCCTTGCGACGTTCCCGTCAGCAAACGCCATCTTGATATGCTGCTGGCGCACATGACGTTGTCGGACAAGCCGCACCTTGGCGCGATCACGGAAATGAGCCGCGCGCAGGACAGTGTCGACATGGCGGAAATCGTTTTTGGCAAGGATGTCATGGACGAGAACTGCGTGATTATGGGAAATGTGAACACCAATTCGCCTTTGCTGGTGGATAAGGTCGTCACCGAAGCCGCGCGGGTTTATTCGTCGCGCGGGCAGGGGATGGTGGTCGTGCCCTTTATCCTGTCCGGTGCGATGGGGCCGGTTTCAACTGCGGCCTCGGTTGCGCAAGCGATGGCCGAAGCCATGATGGTCTGCGCCTATGTACAACTGCTGCGGCCGGGCGCGCCCTTTGTTCTGGGCAACTTCCTGTCGTCGATGTCGCTGAAATCCGGTGCACCGACGTTTGGGATGCCGGAACCGGTAATGTCGAATTATGCGATCGGGCAATTGGCGCGTCGCGCGGGCCTGCCTCTGCGGTGTGGTGGCTCATTGACCGCATCCAAAATCGAAGATGCGCAGGCCGCCTATGAAAGCGCGGATTCCATGCATTCCACGATGCTGGCAGGCGCGAATTTTGTCCTGCATTCGGCAGGGTGGCTGGAAGGCGGGCTGTGTACCGGTTTTGAAAAGCTGATTATGGATGCCGACCGACTGGGTAGTTATCAAAAAGTGCTGGGCCAAGGGTTGGATGTGTCTGATGATGCGCTGGCGCGTGACGCCTACGAAGAGGTTGGACCCGGCGGCCATTTCCTGGGCTGTGGCCATACAATGCGCAATTATCAAACGGCCTTCTATGAACCCGAACTCAGCGACAGTGA
>NZ_CAXREH010000073.1:0-13243 GCF_964229375.1 Cognatishimia sp. | reverse complement strand
GCTTTGGGCGGATGCGAATATCGATTTCGTGGGGATCGACAATTACATGCCGCTGTCCGATTGGCGCGATGGGGCGGATCATGCAGATGCGGGCTGGGGCTCGATCTATGATCTGGACTATCTGATGTCGAATGTTGAGGGGGGCGAGGGCTATGACTGGTTTTACCACTCGTCCGAAGCCGAGGCGGCTCAGATCAGGACGCCGATTACCGATGGCGCCTACGGCGAGCCATGGGTTTGGCGATATAAGGACATGCGCAATTGGTGGTCGCAAGCGCACCACAATCGGATCGGGGGTGTCAGACAAGCGACGGCCACGCCTTGGGTGCCCCAAAGCAAACCGATCCGATTTTGTGAGATCGGCTGTGCGGCGGTGGACAAGGCGACCAATCAGCCCAACAAATTTGTGGATCCCAAGTCGTCGGAAAGCAGCCTGCCAAAGTTCTCAGACGGGCGCCGGGATGACTTTATCCAGCATCAATATCTGAGCGCGCTTTATACGTATTGGCAAACGCAGAACCCGCTGTCCGAGGTCTATGGCACCGAAATGGTGGATATGTCACGCGCCTTTGTCTGGGCTTGGGATACGCGCCCTTGGCCCTGGTTTCCAAACGCAACGGGGCTGTGGAGCGATAGCGAGAACTATGCGCGCGGGCATTGGGTGTCGGGGCGGGTGACACACCGCAGTCTGGCCTCTGTGGTGCGAGAGGTCTGTGACGCCGCGGGCGTTGACGCGGATGTGGATGATCTGACGGGGGTGGTGCGTGGCTATACCGTGGCCGAAGTTACCGACCCCCGCGCGGTGTTGCAGCCGTTGATGTTGCACTATGGGTTTGATGCGATTGAGCGGCACGGACGGTTGATCTTTCGCATGCGTGGCACAGAACCCGCCGCGACGGTTTTGCCGTCTGAGACAGCCGTAAATGACAACTTGCCGTATGGGTTGGACGCAGAGCGCAGTGCCTCTGCCGAACTTGCAGGGCGCGTGCGGATCAGCTTTGTTGAGTCAGGGGCCGACTACCGGATTGTCAGCGAAGAAGCGGTTTTGGCCGATGAGTCCTCAAATGGAGTTTCGGGGTCCGAAGTGGCGCTTTCGTTGCTGCGCGGCGAAGGCAAGGCCACGGCGGAGCGTTGGCTGGCCGAGTCCCGTCTGGCGCAGGATACGGTGCGGTTTTCTTTGCCTCTGTCGCGCCTGTCTCTTGGAGCAGGGGATGTCGTTGGCCTTGAAAGCGACGCAGGTCTGCGACGCTACCGCATTGATCGTGTGTCTTTGGGGGATGTGCTGAGTTTTGAGGCGGTTGCAGTTGACGCGAGCCTTTATGAACGCCCACCCCTTGAGCCGACTGATCCTTCGATGCCGCTTGTGGCGGCGCCGGCCCCCGTGCGGCCGTTGTTCATGGATCTGCCTTTGATGCGTGACGATGATGCGGTGTCGGCGCCGTATTTCGTGGCCTTGGCCGAGCCTTGGCCCGGTTCGGTCGGGGTATATGCCGCAGACAGCGACGAAGGCTATCGGTTGAACATCACACAGACCACGCGGGCGCAGTTTGGGGTTCTGGAAAGCGCCTTGGGCGACGGGCCTTTGGGTGTGATTGACAGAGGGGCTGCGGTGCGGGTTCGGATGATTTCGGGCGATGTGTCGTCGATCACGGACACCCGTTTGTTGTCCGGTGGCAATGTGGCTTTGATCGGAGATGGCACGCCCAATGGGTGGGAGGTCATTCAGTTTCAGCGGGCCGATCTGGTTGGCGTTGCGACCTATGACATCAGGGACCGGTTGCGCGGACAGCGGGGCACGGGCGTCAAAAGCTGGCCTGCTGGGAGTTGGTTTGTTTTGTTTGACGGTATCCCAAGCCAGCTGGAGCTTGAGGCCGCGCAACGTGGCGTCGCGCGACATTACAGGATTGGGCCGACGCGATTGCCAGTCAGCGATCCAAGTTATGTGCATCAGGTCCATGCGTTTGATGGCAACGGGTTGCTGCCCTATGCGCCGGTTCACCTGCGTGCACATCCATCCGCTGGTGGGCTGGAAGTTTCGTGGATCCGGCAGACGCGCCTTGACGGAGACCTCTGGGACTTGCCGGATGTGCCCCTTGGCGAAGAGCTGGAGCGCTATCAAGTCCGCGTCAGTCTGGGCGGACAGCTTTTGCGGCAGGAGTTTGTAGACACGCCCCATTGGACGTATTTGAGCGCGGATCAGACGTTGGATGCCGCCGCCGGGTTGGTCACGATTGAGGTTGCGCAACTCTCGGCGCGGTTCGGGGCAGGGCGCACGGCGACGACTGCCGTTGGCCTGTGACCTTGCGCGCGGTGATGATCGGGGATGTGATGGCCTTGGCGCGAGGGCTGAGCGGAATGCCCGCAGACCGTCAGTGCATCGCGTGCCAACAGGCTTTTCTACGTACCCATTGCGCTGACAAGTTTCGCAAGCGGCTGGGGCGGGTGCATCCGCGATGGGGAGATGGCAGCCTGATGGCCTTTGCTTTGCTGACCTATCGCGGCAAACGCCATCAGGACCTTGGCAACCGGGCGTTTCTGAGCGCCTTGCACGCAGTGCTCGATCAGCTTTTACAATGGCGACAAATTCAGGCAGCCAGAGGAGAGACGGCACGGCGCGCAGGGCAGGTTTCACAACAGCAAGGCCATCCAACCGGTCCCGTTTGGCGTGATTTTGAAGAATGATTTCCCTAAAATCACCCTCTGCACTTGCATTCTTGTGTGTGATCCTGTCCACAACACTATTGAATTTGCCTCTTTTTTCCTAAGTCATGTAAGATAGAGGCCAAAGGAGCATCGAGATGGCAGAAACTCAGAAGGTCGTGACATCGCTGGATCCTGTTTGGGAACGCATTCAGGAAGAAGGTCACGCCGCCGTTCGCGAAGAGCCGCTGTTGGGCGGTTTGGTGCACAGTTCAATCCTGCACCACAAGTCTGTTGAACAGGCTTTGGCATATCGGATTTCGTTGAAGCTGGCGTCGGGCGAGATGTCAGAACAGCTGTTGCGCGAAATCTGTGAAGAGGCCTTTGCAAGCGATCCACGCATTTCTGTGGCTGCACGTGCCGACATCACAGCGGTCTATGAGCGTGACCCTGCGTGCCATCGGTATATCCAGCCCATGTTGTTCTTTAAGGGGTTTCAGGCCGTGCAATGCTATCGCGTTGCCCATTGGCTGTGGACCGAAGGGCGTCGCGACATGGCGTATTTCTTTCAGATGCGCAGTTCTGAGGTCTTTGGGATTGATATTCACCCAGCGGCCAAAATCGGTCAGGGCATTATGATTGACCACGCACATTCTATCGTCATCGGTGAAACGGCGGTTGTTGGTGACAATGTGTCGATGCTGCATTCGGTGACCTTGGGCGGCACCGGCAAAGAAGAAGAGGACCGCCATCCCAAGATTGGTGACGGTGTTCTGATCGGTGCGGGCGCGAAGGTGCTGGGCAATATCACAGTGGGTGAATGCTCGCGGATTGCCGCGGGGTCGGTGGTTCTGTCCGAGGTGCCGCGGTGCAAGACTGTTGCGGGTGTTCCGGCCAAGATTGTTGGCGAGGCGGGGTGTTCGCAACCGGCGGTCAGCATGGATCAAACCCAGCTGTAAGCTGTTGCTAATCCAAACAAAAACGCCGCCCGATTGGGGCGGCGTTTTGCGTTTTTAGGCGCGTTTTTGTGGGGCGTTTTAGGCCAGCATCGCAATCGGGTTTTCCAGATTTTCGACAATGGCGTTCAACAGCTCTGCGCCAAGCGCGCCGTCGATGACACGGTGATCGACCGACATGGTCACGCTCATGACGGTTGCGACACCCAATGTGCCATCCTCTTGCACCACAGGCTTTTTGACACCTGCGCCGACCGCGAGGATCCCAGCGTGCGGCGGGTTCACGATGGCGTCGAAATTCTCGATGCCAAACATGCCAAGGTTCGAGATCGCAAAGCTGCCGCCCTGATATTCATGCGGTGCAAGCTTGCGGTCACGCGCACGCGTCGCCAGATCTTTCATCTCGATCGACAGGGCAGACAGCGACTTGGTGTCCGCATCCTGCAAGACGGGTGTGAACAGACCGCCCTCGATGGCCACCGCGACGGCGACATCCGAGGCCTTCATCTGCAATACCCGGTCTCCGGCCCAGACCGCGTTGGCGGCAGGGACTTGTTGCATGGCAAGCGCGCAGGCCTTGATAATGAAGTCGTTGACCGAGATCTTGACGCCGCGATGTTGCAGCTGCGCGTTCAACTCACTGCGGAATTTCAGCAGGGCATCCAGTTTCACATCCCGACGCAGATAGAAATGCGGGACGGTCTGCTTGGCTTCGGTCAGACGGGCGGCAATGGTTTTGCGCATGCCGTCCAGCGAGACTTCCTCATAGCTGCGGCCCTCATAGGCGCGTGCGACCATGTCAGCAGACGGTCTGCTTGGCATCGTCGCCGCAGCGGGTGCCGCGGCACTTGGGGCTGCTGCCGAGGGTGCGGGCGCAGGTGTTGCTGTCGCGCCGAGGACGTCCGCTTTGACAATCCGTCCTTTGGGGCCAGAGCCCTTCAGTGCGCTGAGATCGATGCCTTTGTCGGCCGCGATGCGCCGTGCCAGAGGTGAGGCGAAGATGCGATCACCGTTTGTAGCACTTGGGGCCGCGGGAGCGGGTGTTGGCGTTGATGCGACCGGGGCAGGCGCTGCGGCCTCAGCTTCCGGCGCGGCGGCCTGAGCGGGCGCTGCAGCCGCTGCAGGCGTTGCGCCGGCCTCGTCACCATCCTCAAGCAGGATCGCGATTGCTGTGTTGACCTTCACGCACTCGCTGCCTTCGGCGACAAGGATCTGGCCCATGATGCCTTCGTCGACGGCCTCAAACTCCATCGTCGCTTTGTCTGTCTCGATCTCTGCAATCACATCGCCAGAGTTGACCTCGTCACCTTCTTTGACCAGCCATTTCGCCAGCGTGCCTTCCTCCATCGTCGGAGACAGCGCGGGCATGAGAATTTCTACTGCCATTTCAGGTTCTCCTTAGCGGTACGTGACTTGCTTGACGGCAGCGATGACTTCGTCGGTCGTCACCAGCGCAAGCTTTTCAAGGTTCGCGGCATAAGGCATCGGAACGTCTTTGCCGGTGCAATTGATCACGGGCGCATCCAGATAATCGAACGCTTTTTCCATGATCGTGGCCGACAGGTGGTTGCCAATCGAGCCAACCGGCCAGCCTTCTTCAACAGTCACGCAGCGATTGGTTTTCATAACCGACGCCAGCACGGTGTCATAGTCGATCGGGCGCAGGGACCGCAGGTCGACGACTTCGGCAGAGATGCCGTCCTCTGCCAGTCTGTCGGCCGCTTCCAGTGCATAGGTCATGCCAATACCAAAGCTGACAATCGTGACGTCGGTGCCTTCGCGCCAGATTTTGGCTTTGCCGATCTCGACGGTGAAATCATCCATGACGGGAACGTCAAATGACCGCCCATAGAGGATCTCGTTCTCCAAAAAGATCACCGGGTTCGGATCGCGGATTGCGGACTTCAACAGGCCCTTCGCGTCAGAAGCGGAATAGGGCATCACGACTTTCAGACCAGGAATTTGCGAATACCATGCAGCGTAGTCCTGTGAGTGCTGTGCCCCAACACGCGCCGCCGCCCCGTTTGGACCACGGAAGACGATAGGACAGCCCATCTGGCCGCCGGACATATAGAGGGTCTTGGCCGCAGAGTTGATAATCTGATCAATGGCTTGCATGGCGAAGTTGAACGTCATGAACTCGACAATCGGGTTCAAGCCGCCAAAGGCTGCACCGACGGCGATGCCGGCAAAACCATGTTCGGTTATCGGGGTATCGATCACCCGTTTCGCGCCGAATTCATCCAGCAGGCCTTGCGAGATCTTATAAGCGCCCTGATATTCCGCGACCTCTTCGCCCATCAGGAACACGTTTTCGCTGCGCTGCATTTCTTCGGCCATTGCGTCACGCAATGCTTCGCGGACGGTGGTCGATTTGACCTCGGTGCCCTCGGGCCAGTCAGGGGTGGCATGCGCCACTGGAACCGGATCAGCCGCGACGGGGGCTGCGGGCGCGGGTGCCGCTGGCGCAGCGCTTGCGGCCGGTGCCGGGGCGGGCGTTGAAGCAGGAGCAGCGGGCGCCGCACCGGCCTCTTCGCCGTCTTCCAGCAAGGTTGCGATCACCGAGTTCACTTTGACACCTTCGGTGCCTTCAGGAACCACGATGGACCCGATTGTGCCTTCGTCGACCGCCTCAAATTCCATTGTGGCTTTGTCTGTTTCGATCTCTGCGATGATGTCGCCAGAGCTGACCTCGTCGCCTTCTTTGACCAGCCATTTTGCCAGCGTGCCTTCTTCCATCGTCGGCGACAGGGCGGGCATGAGAATTTCGATTGCCATGGTGTCTGCTCCTTATGCCACGATATCCGTCCACAGCTCGCTTTCGGCGGGCAGGGGGCTGGTTTTTGAGAATTCGGCGCTCTCGTTGACGATGGCTTTGATTTCTTTGTCGATGGCTTTCAGATCCTCTTCAGAGGCGTGTTTGCCATCCAGAAGCATCTCGCGCACACGCTCGATTGGGTCGCGTTCTGATTTCACGCGCTGCACTTCTTCGCGGGTCCGGTATTTCGCCGGGTCCGACATAGAGTGGCCGCGATAGCGATAGGTTTTCACCTCGAGGATATAGGGGCCTTTTCCGGCACGACAGTGCGCCACGGCCTTTTCGCCTGCTTCTTTGACGGCCAGAACATCCATGCCGTCAACGACTTCGCCCGGAATGCCAAAAGCAGCACCGCGGGTATAGATGTCGGCAGTAGAGGTGGAGCGCTGCATCGATGTGCCCATGGCGTATTGGTTGTTCTCAATCACGAAAACCACCGGCAGATCCCAGAGCGCGGCCATGTTGAACGTCTCATAGACCTGACCCTGGTTCGCCGCACCGTCACCGAAATAGGTGAAGGTTACGCGTTTGTTGTCATTGTATTTATCCGCAAAGGCCAGGCCTGCGCCAATCGGCACCTGAGCGCCCACGATGCCATGCCCGCCATAGAAGTGTTTTTCCTTGGAGAACATGTGCATAGAGCCGCCTTTGCCCTTGGAATACCCGCCTTCGCGGCCCGTCAGCTCGGCCATGACGCCGTTTGGATCCATGCCACAGGCCAGCATATGGCCGTGGTCGCGATAAGAGGTTACGCGCTTGTCGCCCTCTTCGGTGGCGGCTTCCAGGCCGACAACTACCGCTTCCTGACCGATATAAAGGTGGCAAAAGCCGCCAATCAGACCCATGCCATAAAGTTGCCCGGCCTTTTCCTCGAACCGGCGGATCAACAGCATTTCACGGTAGAATTCTTTCAGCTCGTCGCCACTTACATTGGGCTTTTTCGCAGCTTTCTTCGCAGCCATGCGGCACGCTCCTCCCTGCTTTGTTTAGCGTTAAACTAAATTGCGTTTGCGCTATTAAAACCACGGGATGCGCGGGGAGGCCAGAGAAATTTTCGTGAGGATTGCGCGTTGGTCTATTGCGCGCGCGAACGGCGCCTTAGCGGATGACCATTTCGTCGCCGCGGATCAGGCCCAGTACCGAGCGTGCTTGCTGATCCAGAAGATCCAGGTCCAGATAGTCGTCAGACAGGCGGCGGGTCAGATTTTCCATCCGGTCAACGTCGTCTTGCATGCTGGCCAGTTGAACTTCCAGCAGTTGCGTTTCGGCCAAGATCTCCGTCCGGCTGAACAGCCCGTATTCCCCCTGCACAGCGGCAAAGGTGAAATAGACTGCCAAGCTGAACGCCACCCCGAAAAACAGGATAGGGCCAACGGCCGGACGGGATTTGGTGACTGCCATGGTTACTGCCAATCTGCCTCAAAAGACGGGGTCTTTAGTGACCCTCTATGTCAGACAGTATGGCACAAGTGATTCGCTCTGTGAATCCCAAAAATGCACAGATGATTCGTTTTTTTCACTTTGGAGTCAGATTGTTATCCTGCGATGGACGCCTGATAGATTCCGTCGATGCTGCCTGCGATCATCGCGTTGAATTCGTCTTCGCTTTGCTGCGCGCTCAGACCTTCGGTCAGCGCACGCGAGAAGGACGCGATCATGCCGGTGTTTTGCGCGAGCAGCCCGTTGGCTTCGTCACGGGAATAGCCGCCGGACAGAGCCACAACTTTCAGAACCTTGGGATGGTCCACCAGCGCTTTGTATTGGTTGGCGTTTGTGGGCAGGGACAGTTTCAACATGACCTGTTGGTCGTCGGCCAACGTGTCCAGCTCTGTCAGGATTGCGTCCCGCAGAATGTCTTCGGCTTCGGCCTTGTCGTCGATGGTGATGGTCACCTCGGGTTCAACGATCGGCATAAGGCCTTTGGCCAGGATTTGTTTCGCAACATCAAACTGTTGGGTGACAATTGCATTCACGCCATCGGTGTTGGCAGCCGAGATCACAGAGCGCATTTTCGTGCCGTAAACACTGCAGGCATTCGCACGATCCAAAAGGCTGTCCAGATCTGGCATCGGCTTCATCACCTGAACGCCGTTTTCTTCCGCTTCAAGGCCTTTGTCGACCTTGAGGAAGGGCACCACACCGCGTTTTTCCCAGATGTATTGCGCCGCAGGAAGCCCGTCGATGGCGCCATCCATGGTGCGCTCAAACAGAATGGCGCCCACGACCTTGTCGCCATTAAACGCCGGAGACTGCGCGATCCGTGCCCGCATTTCGTGGATCAGGCCGAACATCTCTTCGTCGCCGTTATAGGCATCTTCAGACACACCATAAAGGCGTAATGCTTTAGGTGTAGAGCCTCCGGATTGGTCCAACGCTGCGATGAAACCTTGGCCTTTGGAAATCAGGTCGGTTTGGGCGGATTTGGACATATCAGTATCCTTTGGCAATGAAATGGGGTCGGTGCGCACCTTCTAAGCCAGCCCCAAAAGGCGCGCAATGCTGATACCGCTAACCTTGTCCGGAAAAGAACCGGTTAACCCAAATGGTTAGGATTGTAGAGCTGCGACGCCCGGCAGGGTCTTGCCTTCCATCCATTCAAGGAACGCGCCGCCTGCGGTGGAGATATAGGTAAAGTCCTCTGCAGCGCCCGCGCCGTTCAGGGCAGCCACTGTGTCACCGCCGCCGGCAACCGATACCAAGCTGCCTGCTTTAGACAGTTTTGCAGCGGCCAGCGCCGCGGCGTTGGTGGCGGCATTGAAAGGCTCGATTTCAAAGGCACCGAGAGGACCGTTCCAGATAAGTGTCTTAGCTTGCGCAAGAATGCCGTCGATGCGTGCCACCGATTGTGGACCTGCGTCGAGGATCATGGCGTCTTCGGGGCAGGCGTCGGCCGCAACGGTCTCATTGTCTGCACCCGCCTTGAATTCGCGCGCCACAACAACGTCTGAGGGCAACACGATATCGCAGCCTGCGTCCTTGGCTTTCGCCAGAATGTCGCGCGCGGTGTCTGCAAGGTCATGTTCGCAAAGGGATTTACCGACATTCACACCCTGAGCAGCGAGGAAGGTGTTGGCCATGCCGCCACCGATCACCAGATGATCGACTTTGGCCACCAGATTGCCCAGCAGTTCCAGCTTGGTCGAGACTTTCGCACCGCCGACAACCGCCACTACCGGACGTTTCGGTGTGGACAACGCGGCCTCAAGCGCACTCAGCTCGGCCTGCATCAGGCGACCTGCGCAGTTTGGCAGCAGCTTCGCGACCCCTTCGGTCGAGGCATGGGCACGGTGCGCCGCCGAGAACGCGTCGTTACAATAGATGTCGCCCAAGCTGGCCAGAAAGCCCGCCATTTGCGGGTCATTGGCCTCTTCCATGGCGGTGAAACGGGTGTTTTCGATCAGGACGACCTGGGTGGCGGGCAGCGCGTCAATCATGTCGCGGCTGGGACGTTCGATAAAGGTGACGTCGTGGCCTGTGGCATCAGACATATACGGCACCAGCGGGCTGAGGGACATTTCTGGCACATACTGGCCTTTGGGGCGCCCGAAGTGCGCCAGCATGATCGGAGAGCCGCCAGCTTTGACGATATCCTGAATGGTGGGCACGATCCGGTCGATCCGCGTTGTGTCGGTGACTTTGCCGTCCTCCATCGGAACATTGATGTCCACACGTACCAGCACACGCTTGCCCGCAAGATCCATATCATCAAGGGTTTTCCAAGCCATTTCAAAGTCTCCTATGTCCCAATTTAGGCCTGTGAATAAAGGATTAATGCGACAGGTCAATGGCAGCTTGGCAATCGGCTCCATGCACACTAGGTTGAGCCTAACGAATATAAACGGAGCAGCCAAATGGCAGAGATCAAAGATCCCGAAAACACCATCTTGATGGAACTCAAAGGCGGCACAGTCGTCATCGAACTGTTGCCTGACGTGGCACCTGGCCACTGCGACCGCATGAAAGAGCTGGCGCGGTCTGGTCAGTATGACAACGTCTGCTTTCACCGCGTGATCGACGGCTTTATGGCGCAGACCGGCGACGTGGCCAACGGCAACATGGAGAAAGACTTCAACATTCGCATGGCGGGCACAGGCGGGTCCGATCTGCCGAACCTGAAAGCGGAATTCTCTGGTGTGCCGCATGATCGCGGAACTCTGGGCGCTGCGCGCAGCCAGATGCCAGACTCGGCGAACTCTCAGTTCTTTATCAATTTCAGCGACAACCACTTCCTGAACCGTCAGTACACCGTCTATGGCCGTGTGATTGAAGGCATGGAGCACGTGGACGCGATCGTACGTGGCGAGCCGCCAATGGATCCGGACCGCATGATCTCTGTCAAAGTGGCAGCGGACGCAAGCTGATGACGGGCGGGAGCAACAAACTCGTCGGCGTCGCCATGATGGTGGCGGTTCTGGGTGTCGGCGCCGTGTTTCTGGCGCAAGAAGGCACGCCGGGGCTGACGGACATCACCGAAGTCAGCAGCCAGTTGCCAGACTATGGTCTGGAAATCACCGTAGAGGGTGAGGCCGACGGCACCATCGTGATCGACCTGCTGGAAGGCGTTGCCCCCAACCACGTCGAACGGATTGTGACGCTGGCGCAGGAAGGATCCTATGACGATGTGATCTTTCACCGCGTGATCGACGGCTTTATGGCGCAGACCGGCGACGTCCAGTTTGGCAAAGTGGGCGGCGACAAGCGGATGGCGGGTCGCGGCGGCTCAAGCTATAGCGATCTGGTGCAGGAATTTTCTGAAGTGCCCTATGAGCGTGGCACAGTCGGGATGGCCCGCAGCCAAAGCCCGGATTCAGCGAACTCTCAGTTCTTCATCATGTTCGATCAGGGGTATTTCCTGAACGGTCAGTATACTGTCGTTGGTCAGGTGACTTCTGGCATGGACGTTGTCGATGCGATCAAGCGCGGGCATCCCCGCACGGGCGCGATCGATGGCGAGCCGGATCGGATGGTGACTGTGACGGTCACGCGGAACTGATCTGAGCGACATAAAATGCAAAACAGGCCTGGGGTTTCCCGGGCCTTTTTCTTGCGTGCAGACGGGTGCTTTGCGGCACTTCGATATACTGACCTGCCATCACAAGCGCGTTAAGGGGGCTATGCAGCACCCACAGTTTGGTCCCAGATGAACAGGACGCATCAAGGAGTGCTCTTATGTTTGCAAGAACTTTACTACTGGCCGCAGGTTTCAGCCTTGCCGTCAGCTCTGCATTCGCCAATCCCAACAGTTGGGGATTTGAATGGCCCAACACCGATTTTGAACAGACCTCTATTTCAGATTGGTCCGAAATCCTGTCAGGTGGTCCGCCAAAAGACGGCATCCCCGCGATTGATGATCCGGTCATGGTGCCGATCAAAGAAGGCGCGCAGATCGGTGAGCGTGAGCCGGTGATTACGGTTGAGATCGAAGGCGAGCTGCCGCGGGCCTATCCCATCCGCTATCTGACCTGGCATGAGATCGTGAACGACCAGATCGGAGACCTGCCGGTTGCTGTCACTTTCTGTCCGCTTTGTAACTCGGGCATCACGTTTGATCGCCGCGTTGGCGACCGTGTGCTGAGTTTTGGCGTATCAGGCAAGCTGCGCAATTCGGATATGGTCATGTATGACCGCGAAACTGAAAGCTGGTGGCAGCAGGCCATTGGCACAGGCATCGTCGGCGAGATGAACGGCGTTGAACTGACCACCTTGCCGACTTGGATGGAAAGCTGGCGCCAGTTTGCCGAGCGCAATCCAGATGGTCTGGTGATGGCGGAACCCCGGTTCGGGCGGCCTTATGGACTCAACCCCTATGTGAATTATGACAGTTCGACGCGTCCGTTCCTGTATCAGGGTGAAAACCCACCACATGGCATTTCGCCGCTGGCCCGTGTGATCCGTGTTGGCGACCGCGCATGGCCGATGACGCGCCTGCAGACCGAAACATCGGTCACCGAAGCAGGTGTGACAATCAGCTGGACCTCGGGGCAGGCCTCGGCACTTGACGGCCGCGACATAGCCGACAGCCGCGATGTGGGCACGATCCGCGTGAAGGACGCAGACGGCAAAGACGTGGCACATGACGTCATGTTCGCCTTCGCCTATCACGCATTCTGGCCCGAAGGAGAGTGGATGCTGGGGGATAGCTAATCCCGCATCCCCGCATCGATCTATCTTTCAGGCACAAAAAAAGCACCGCAAAAGCGGTGCTTTTTCAATTTGTTGACGGGCTTACTTGCCAGTCGGAGCAGGCGCTGCTTTTGGCGCTGCTGCGCGTTTGCCGGCGGCGCCCAGTGGGTCGTCCTGACGTTGCACAGAGCCCTCGAAATGCGCGCCGCTTTCGATAGCGATGGTCTTATGGATGATGTCGCCTTCGACACGTGCGGTCGAGGTCAGGCGGACTTTCAGACCGCGTACGCGGCCGACGATGCGGCCGTTGACGACCACGTCGTCCGCAACCACTTCGCCTTTGACGGTGGCGGTTTCGCCGACAGTCAGCAGGTGGGCGCGAATGTCGCCCTCGATGGTGCCTTCGATTTGTACGTCACCGGTGGTTTTCAGATTGCCTTTGACGTGAAGGTCCGCGGACAAAACGGATGCGCCAACCTTGGGACGCGGTGCCGCTGCAGGAGCAGGGGCCGCAGCTGCAGGAGCTGCCTTTTTGGCTGCTTCTGGCAGGACCGGCTTGGCGGTATCTGCTGGTTTTGCGGCAGGTTCGTTGATTTTGCTTTTAGAAAACATCTCTTGCAGCCTTGATAAATTTCATCGGGTTAACGGCCCGACCATTGATCCGCACTTCATAGTGCAAATGGGTTCCTGTCGAGCGTCCTGTGTT
>NZ_CAXREH010000072.1:0-4837 GCF_964229375.1 Cognatishimia sp. | reverse complement strand
CTTTCGAAGGTTTATCCCGGCGATGCCGAGCGGCTGGTGCGGCTGCGGCAGGATGGGACGGCGGGCAAGGCCCCGCAGAACAATTCGGCGCAGGACACTGCGCCCGCGCAAATCCTCAGGAGGAATTGACATGGTCGAACTGGCACTGCCGAAAAACTCGCGCATGAAGACGGGCAAGACATGGCCCAAGCCCGAGGGTGCCAAGAACGTGCGCAAGTTCCAGATCTATCGCTGGAACCCGGATGACGGCAAAAACCCTTCGGTCGACACCTATTTCATCGATATGGACACCTGCGGTCCGATGATCCTGGATGCGCTGATCAAGATCAAAAACGAGATCGACCCGACCCTAACTTTCCGCCGCTCGTGCCGCGAAGGTATCTGCGGATCCTGCGCCATGAACATTGGCGGCATCAACACCCTGGCCTGCATCTATGGGATTGATGAGGTCAAAGGCGGTACGGTCAAAATCTACCCGCTGCCGCACATGCCGGTTGTCAAAGACCTGATCCCTGACCTGACGCATTTCTATGCGCAGCACGCGTCGATCATGCCGTGGCTGGAAACCAAAACCAACCGCCCTGCGAAAGAGTGGAAACAGTCCATCGCAGACCGCAAAAAGCTGGATGGCCTTTATGAATGCGTGATGTGCGCCAGCTGTTCAACGTCTTGCCCAAGCTACTGGTGGAACGGCGATCGCTATCTCGGTCCAGCGGCCTTGCTGCACTCCTATCGCTGGATCATTGACAGCCGCGACGAAGCAACCGGCGAGCGTCTGGATGAACTGGAAGATCCGTTCAAACTCTATCGCTGCCACACCATCATGAACTGTGCAAAAACCTGTCCTAAGGGTTTGAACCCAGCAGGGGCCATTGCGCATATCAAAAAGATGATGGTGGACCGCGCGGTCTGAGTAAGGCTTGAAAGTTCTCTTTCATACGAATGATTTAGGCCTGCGCGGAACCGCGCAGGCAGTTTACGATTATGCCTATTTTGCCGAAACGATTTTAGGCTGGACGTCGGCTGTCGTATATCCGTCCAACGCGGCCTCTAATGATCCGGGTATCGTTGCGAAGTTCTCCTCGCGTTTCCAGATTACAGGCTATGACCGGCTGGAAGAGATCTCGGGGTCAGGCGCTGATCTGACATACTTTATCAAATCCGGTAAACGAGACGGACTTCTTAGCCCAGACACAGCAAGTGCGATTCATGCGGTTTTTCAGGAATTCGATCCGCATGGTGAGAGCTACGCCTATGTGTCTGATTGGCTTGCGCAACACTGCACCGGCGGGCGCTATCCCTATGTGCCACATATTGTTGATCTTCCATCTGGTCAGTCGCGCCGCAGCGTGTGGGGCGTGCCCGAGGATGCTTTTGTCTTTGGCCGATACGGCGGTTATGACACGTTCGACATCGATTTTGTAAAACGGGCGGTGCCTAAGCTGCTAGAAGACAAGCGCATTTGGTTTGTGTTTGTGAACACCGAGCGTTTTATTGACCACCCCAGAGTGCTGTTTCGCGACGCGATTTCACGACCCACGGATAAGTCGGACTTTATCCTGTCCTGTGACGCCATGTTGCATGGCCGTGAAAGGGGCGAGAGTTTTGGTCTGGCGATTTGCGAGTTTCTGTTTCAAGGCAAACCTGTTTTGGCATGGGCGGGTGGCAAGGATGGTAACCACCGCCGCATTTTGGGTAGCCAACCGGGCGCTCTTTACAAAGATCAGGATGACCTCGTGCGAAAAGCCCTCGCATTGGTAGAAGGCACGGACCAAGACTGGAAAGCTCTCATTGCGCCGTTTTCGCCAGAGGCGGTTATGCCAAGGTTCGCAAAGGTTTTCACCGAGTCCGCAGCACCGTCTCGGGGTGTTCGGGCAGTGTCAAAGGCGCGCTTTATGATGCGTAAAGTTGTCAGTTCGTAGCTTGTTGCGACCTTCGCCGTCGTCTCACTGCAAGAGGCAGATATGCATATCGTCATTGGATTGATCGTCGCCTTCGTGCTCGTGGCCTTGCTTAGCAATCGAAAAACGCGCGCCTGTCGCTGGCGCGCGGATCGCAGTCAGGATTCCGAGCAGGGTAGCTATTTCCGCTGTATGCAATGCGGCGCGGAAATGCGGACGACGCGGGGCCGTCCGCCCACAGAGTGTTTACGCGAAAGCCGCTTCTAGCGCGATTTCGACCATGTCGCCGAAAGATTTTTCGCGCTGGTCGCTTGGCAGAGACTCTCCGGTCAGCAAATGATCCGAAACGGTCAGAACAGCCAAAGCGCGGCGGCCGTGGCGTGCTGCAAGGTTATACAGCTCGGCCGCTTCCATCTCGACGCCCAGAATGCCATGGCGGACCATCTGTTCGTTCAGATCAGGGCGCTCGTCATAGAAGACATCGCTGGAATAGATGCCGCCGACGTGGGTAGCTGAACCTTTGGACTGGGCTGCGTCTGCCGCGGCGCGCAGCAGGCCATAATCGGCGGAAGGTGCAAAGTTGATCTCTTTGAAGATGCCACGTGACGGCGTGGACAAAGAGGTTGCCGTCATGGCGATGATGACATCGCGGATCGCAACTTTTTCCTGCATCCCGCCGCAAGAACCGATGCGGATCAGGGTTTTCGCGCCATAGTCCTTGATCAGTTCGTTCACATAGATTGACAGGCTTGGCATGCCCATGCCCGAGCCGTGAATTGTGACCCGGTTGCCGTTCCACATGCCTGTGAACCCAAGCATGCCGCGCACTTCGTTGACGCAGGTGACGTCTGTCAGAAAGGTGTCCGCCGCCCATTTCGCGCGGTATGGGTCGCCTGGCAGAAGGACGGTTTCAGCGATTTCTCCGGGCTTTGCGCCGATGTGGATTGTCATAAGCATGTTCCTCTGGTCTTATTGCCGCGTATTTGCGCAGGAATATCTTACTATGAAAACCCCTATTCACGCTCTGATTTGCGTTGCTTTTTCAATAGGTGCTTCGCCTCTACTCGCAGAGTCCAAGGCAGAGATTGCTTTGATGAAAGAGGTCTTTGCCGAAATTCAGCCGCTGTCTTTCCAGCGCAACCGCGAATACTGCGGCTATATCGGGTATGACGTGGACGGCAATCTCGTGGCGTCTGAGGCGCGGCGCGGGCGCAAGTCAAGCTGCCGTCCGAAGGACCCGGTAAATATCGAGGTGATCATCGCCTCGTATCACACACACGGGGCTTATAACGGCGACGAAGGCTCTGAGGTGCCAAGCGTCGAGGACATGGAAGGCGATCAGGCCGAGGGGATTGATGGCTATGTGGCCACGCCCGGTGGGCGCATGTGGTACGTGGACAGCGAAGACATGGTGATCAGCCAGATCTGTGGCGTTGGGTGTCTGGATCAGGATCCGGAATTCGAGCCTTATGTGGATGCGGGCATCGAGGTCAGCTATACCTATGACGAGCTGGTCACCTGGTTTAACGAATAGCGCCGACGGTGCCGCAGATTACTCTGCGGCGACCGCCTTGGGGTCGGCCAGAACGACGATGTCGTTCATGATTGTGTTCAGCTCAAAGTCCTTTGGCGTATAGACGCGGGCAACGCCCATAGCGCGCAAGCGGTCGGCATCTTCGTCAGGAATGATGCCGCCTACGATGACTGGAGTTTCCCCCAGCCCCTCTTGGCGCATCCGTTCCATCAAATCCTCGACCAGAGGGATGTGGCTGCCGGACAGGATGGACAATCCCACCACATGGGCGTCGTCTTCGCGGGCTTTCTCGACGATCTCTGCAGGCGTCAGGCGAATGCCGTCATAAGAAATGTCCATGCCCACATCCCGCGCACGGCAGGCGATTTGTTCGGCACCGTTGGAGTGGCCATCAAGGCCCGGTTTGCCGATCACGAACTTCAGGCGTCGTCCCAGCCGGTCGCTGACCAGATCGACGGCCTCGCGCAGATCATCCAGGCCTTCTGTCATGTTAGAGGGGTTCAGGGACACGCCCGTCGGGCCGCGATATTCGCCGTGAACGGCCCGCATCTGCGCGGCCCATTCGCCGGTTGTTACCCCGGCCTTGGCGGCCTGAATTGAGGCTGGCATGATATTGGCACCCGACTTCGCCGCGTCGCGCAGTGCCGCGAGTGCGTCTTCGACTTTGTCGGCGTCGCGACCGGCGCGCCAGTCGTTCAGGCGGTCAATCTGTTCGGCCTCGACCGCTGGGTCCACGACCATGATGCCGCCATCGCCGGTCATAAGGGGGCTGGCCTCGCCCTGTTGCCATTTGTTGACGCCGACCACGACGGTTTCGCCAGCCTCGATCCGATTGAGCCGCGCCGAGTTGGATTCGACCAGCCGCCCCTTCATATAATCGATCGCGTCGATCGCGCCGCCCATCGAATCGAGGTTGGCAAGTTCGTGACGCGCGCCGTCTTTCAGCGCAGCAACCTTGCGATCGACGGCTGGGTTGTTGTCAAACAGGTCGTCATATTCCAGCAGGTCGGTTTCATAGGCCATGATTTGCTGCATACGCATAGACCATTGCTGATCCCATGGGCGCGGCAGGCCCAAGGCTTCGTTCCAGGCAGGCAGTTGCACCGCGCGGGCGCGTGCCTTTTTGGACAGCGTCACTGCCAGCATTTCGATCAGAATGCGATAGACGTTGTTTTCCGGCTGCTGCTCGGTCAGGCCGAGCGAGTTCACCTGAACACCATAGCGGAAGCGGCGGTGTTTTGGGTTTTCAACGCCGTAGCGCTCCTGACAGATTTCGTCCCACAACTCGACAAAGGCGCGCATCTTGCACATCTCGGTGACAAAGCGGATGCCTGCGTTCACAAAGAAGGAAATCCGCGCGACCATGGGGCCGAAATCCTCGGCAGGTACGCGGGGTTTCAAC
>NZ_CAXREH010000071.1:0-8293 GCF_964229375.1 Cognatishimia sp. | reverse complement strand
CAGACCACGCTTCTCGCCATACCAGTCAATAATCCGACGGACCTGGGTCATGACTTCTTGGCCAATGCCATCGCCGGGCAGGATCAGCAAGGAGGGGTTGCTCATGGGATTTTCCTTCGATTCAAATTACGCTCTTGGCCTAGCGTCTAGGTCCAAAAAGATCAAGAAACTAAGGGGATTTTGGCTAGATATGCTGCAGGTTTTGCGCTTCTGCATAGGCGCGGCGGCGATCTTGGTCGATCATATTGGCGACCCTCAGCATCGCGATGCCGCGCATCACCATTGTTGCCGGGAAAAACGCCCAGATTGTCATGGTCCAGATCAGCGTTTGTGGGTTGGACCACAAAGCCGGACCCAGCGAGTTTGATGTCAGCTCGACAAGGGCAGGGAAGATGAACGGCAGCAAAATGCCCAGAACGATGTTCACGCGACCGTCGCGCGTGAGACGGGGCAGGACATCTCCGCCAGCGGTTGGGTCAAAAAGCGGAAGGTTCACCCAAACGTTGAAGGCGCCATTTCGTGTTGGCCAATCCAGAACGCGTACGACGAAATAGAACAGGACAAGGCTAAGTGTCGCGATGGAATAAGACATGCCTGCGGCCATCCGCACCATGTTCACATGCTCGCTGTCTGCGGTCGCAGGGAGCGTGAGCAGCACCAGCCGCACCGGGGAATATGGGACGTCGGTCAACTCTCCGGCGAGGGTTGCGATTGCGTGCATCAATCCGTTGGCCACATTGGTGGCGCTGGAAAAGGTAAAGGCCGATGACAGCGCAAAGACGCAAAAGAACACGGCCATGAACCGGATGCGGTTAAAGGGCGGCGCGAAGCGGAATTCCAGAATACTGGGGTAGGCCGAAAAATATTCAATAAAGACCAGCGCGGCGGCAAAAAAGGCGCAGATAAAGGCAAATTGCTGCGCGTCGGACGTCACATCCGGCAGCACCAGCGCAGGTGTTGCCACCAGCATAGCCATAAGTATCGCGCGTATCATCGCGCTTGTGATTTGTGCGAACACTGCTCTTTCCCTTCAAACCCGATCGCCGCAATTCTTTGTCGCGTGCTGTTTCAAGTCTGACCCGTCTGCTCAGGACGGCTTGCCTCATTCTTGCCTTAATTGTGCCTAGGTTTTTCAAATTGCTCAAGATTTTGTTTTGAATTTCACAATTTTCCCCTGTGGGTTGTGAGAAATGGTGCCCGAATGCACCGAAAACGCTGAAAAAATAGGAAAATCCGCGGCTGTCTCTGGCTGATTGGGCGTATTACAAGGTGGCCAAAATTAAAAAACGCGCGCCTTTGAACGGGCGCGCGTTAAAGCTTGTGGCAAGAATGTGGCAGGATTGAGAAGACTCAGATCTGCCGCATTGCCGCTATTTGAGAACCCTTAAACCCAAGGACGGGCTGCCGAGGCTTGCGCCTCGAAGGTGTCAATCGCGGCTTGCTTTTGCATGGTCTGGCCGATGTCATCCAGCCCTTCCAGCAGACAATGCTTGCGATGTGGATCTACGTCGAAGGTGATGACGTCGCCCTCGGACGTGGTGATTTCCTGCGCTTCCAGATCAACTGTCAGTCGCGCGTTTTCGCCTTTTTCCGCGTCTGCCATCAGAATGTCGACCTGCTCTTGGGGCAGGACGATCGGCAGAATGCCGTTCTTGAAGCAGTTGTTGAAAAAGATGTCCGCGAAGGATGTAGAGACCACACATTTGATGCCGAAATCCGCAATCGCCCAAGGCGCGTGCTCGCGAGAGGAGCCACAGCCAAAATTGTCGCCCGCAACCAGGATTTCTGCCTGGCGGTACTGCGGCTTGTTCAGCACGAAATCTTCGATTTCCGTGCCATCGCGGTTAAAGCGCATCTCGTCAAAGAGGTGCTTGCCAAAGCCGGAACGCTGAATGGACTTCAGGAACACCTTTGGGATGATCATATCGGTGTCGATATTCACCAGCGGCATTGGGGCCGCGATACCGTGGAGTTTTTCAAACTTTTCCATTGATCTGGCTCCTTACATCAAGTCACGAACATCGGTCAGCTTGCCGGTCAGCGCTGCGGCTGCGGCCATGGCTGGCGACACAAGGTGAGTCCGGCCTTTATAGCCCTGACGGCCTTCAAAGTTCCGGTTGGACGTCGCGGCGCAGCGTTCGCCTTCGCTCAGCTGGTCCGGGTTCATCGCAAGGCACATAGAGCACCCGGCCATCCGCCATTCAAAACCAGCCTCCTGGAAGATGTCGGCAAGACCTTCTTCTTCGGCCTGCGCCCGCACAAGACCAGAGCCCGGCACGATCATAGCGCGCATGCCATCTTTGATCTTTTTGCCCTTCACGACCTCGGCAACAGCGCGCATGTCCTCAATACGCCCGTTGGTGCAAGAGCCGATAAAGACTGTGTCGATCTCGATCTCGTTCAGTTTTTGCCCCGGTGTCAGACCCATATACTCGATAGAGCGACGCGCCGCTTCGACCTTGCCACCTTCGAAATCTTCTGGGTTTGGAACAACGCCCGTGATCGGCAGAACATCCTCAGGCGAGGTGCCCCATGTCACAACCGGCTGAATGTCTTCGCCTTTGAGTGTCACCACCTTGTCAAAATGAGCGCCTTCATCGGTGAACAGCGTCTGCCAATAGGCATGGGCTTGCTCCCACGCGGCACCTTTTGGCGCGTGTGGACGGCCTTTGCAGTAGGCATAGGTGGTCTCATCTGGTGCAATCAGGCCAGCGCGCGCGCCGCCTTCGATCGCCATGTTACAGACGGTCATGCGGCCTTCCATCGACAGATCGCGGATCGCTTCGCCGCAATATTCGATGACATAGCCAGTCCCACCGGCAGTACCGGTCTCGCCGATTACGGCCAGCGTGATGTCTTTCGCGGTCACACCGGGTTTCAGTTTGCCGGTGATCTCAACCTTCATGTTGAGCGATTTCTTCTGGATCAGCGTTTGCGTCGCCAGAACGTGCTCAACTTCGGATGTGCCAATGCCATGCGCCAGCGCACCAAAGGCACCGTGGGTCGCAGTGTGGCTGTCGCCGCACACAACGGTCATGCCCGGCAGGGTCCAGCCCTGTTCAGGACCAACGATGTGCACGATGCCCTGACGCACGTCAGAAACCGGATAGTAATGCACGCCAAACTCCTTGGCGTTCTTATCCAGCGCCTCAACCTGAATGCGGCTTTCTTCGGTCATGGTCGCAGGGTCTGCGCGGTCCAGAGTGGTCGGCACGTTGTGATCGGGAACCGCAATGGTTTTTTCCGGCGCGCGTACCTTGCGACCTGCAATCCGCAGACCTTCAAAGGCCTGTGGGCTGGTCACTTCGTGCACCAGATGGCGGTCGATATACAGCAGGCAGGTGCCGTCTTCGGCTTCATGGGCGACATGCGCGTCCCAGATTTTGTCATAGAGTGTTTTGGGGGACATGGGTCCTCTCCGTATTGATGAAATTGGCGTTTAAGGCTGCAATACGGGCGCGCGAAAGGCGCGCCGCGCCCTTATAGGGCGGCGATGACGGATTTGCTTTGACCGAAAAAGCGCCATGGCAGGAAGGCGCGGTCAGCAATGTCATAAATGCGTTTCATAGGTCCGCAGATATAGAGAGTCGCCCCGTGTCGCAAGGGAATTCCCTTGTTTTGCGAGGCTGCCCCGTGTTTTGATCAGACAAAGGAAAGCGCACTATGTCAGATGAAACCTCTGGTCTGGACGAGGCGGCTGAACAAACTGCTCCGCAGGCTGGCCCTCAAGACACCCAAGATATCGCTCTGAGCCTTTGGGATCAGGTGCTGGATTTCGTCCACGGGTTGATGCGCCCTTGGAATGCCTATCAGGTGGCCATCGTGATCGGGCTGATCGGTGTGGCTTTCTTGTTGTCGCGCGTATTCGGGCCGATGCTGCTGTCTTGGATGCGCACGCGCGAGGGCTGGCCGAAATGGCGCTATCGCTATCTGTTGCTGCTGCACAAACGCATGGCGCTGATTTTCTTTGTCGCTCTGATCTGGGCCACCGTGCTGATCATGCGCGAAGTCACCTGGCCAAGCCGGTCATATATTCTGGCGATCGTGGCAAATCTTGCGCTGGCATGGCTACTGATTGCTCTGGTGGCGCGTCTGGTTCAGAACAATCTTGTGCGGGCCATCATCCGCTATGGCGCTTGGATCTGGGTGACGCTCGTGGTGCTGGGTGTCAGCGACGAAACCCGGCAATTGC
Source organism: Cognatishimia sp. (assembly GCF_964229375.1). Taxonomy (GTDB): domain Bacteria; phylum Pseudomonadota; class Alphaproteobacteria; order Rhodobacterales; family Rhodobacteraceae; genus Cognatishimia. The sequence goes on along the minus strand of NZ_CAXREH010000071.1, from coordinate 4,101 downwards.
TGGACTCAGCGGCACTGACTGTGGGCACCATCCGCGTGTCTCTTTGGACCATCGTGCAGGCGGTTGTCATGCTGGGGCTGACATTCGCGGTGGCACGGTTCCTGTCTGGCACGTCATCGGCCAGCATCAAACGCAACGAAGACATCAGCCCGTCGATGCAAGTCCTGATGATAAAATTCCTTCAGGTGCTTTTGTATGGCGCAGCCTTCTTCATTGGCCTTCGCATCGTTGGGGTCGACCTGACAGGCCTGGCCGTTTTGTCAGGCGCGATTGGGGTCGGCCTTGGGTTTGGTCTGCAGAAGGTGGTGTCCAATCTGGTCTCAGGCGTAATTATCCTGTTGGACAAGTCAATCAAACCGGGTGATGTGATTTCGCTTGGTGATACCTTTGGCTGGATCAACTCTCTGGGTGCACGTTACGTCAGCGTCGTCACTCGGGATGGCAAGGAATACCTTATCCCCAACGAAGACCTGATCACCGGACAGGTGGTGAACTGGTCTCATTCCAATGATTTTGTACGTCTCGATATCTTTTTTGGCACGGCCTATGGCGATGATCCGCATGTCGTCAGAAAAGCCGCCATCGAGGCGGCGACCTCTGTGGATCGGGTGTTAAACGACCCAAAAGCACCGGTCTGTCACATCGTGGGATTTGGCGACAGTTCAGTGGATTACATTCTACGGTTCTGGATCAGTGATCCTACGGGCGGTCTGACCAACATTCGCGGCGCGGTCTATCTGGCGCTTTGGGATGCGTTCAAAGACGCGGGCATCAACTTCCCCTTCCCTCAGCGCGAGGTGCGGATGCTGCACGAGGATTAAACGACCTGCGGTCGTGCCTGCGGCGCGGATATTTAGGGCAAGAGAAAGGCGCTTTCATCTTGTCAGAAATACTCCGGGGGAATGGGCGGAATTTGCTGGCAAATTTCGCACAGGGGGCAGAGCCCCAAAATCGGGTGGACATCGGCAAAAATACCATGGCACCTTCACATCTGCGCGTGCTGTCATTGGAATTTCACATCAGAAGGTTTATCCTTTGAGTATGCCCAGCATCGGGGCGTTACGGTGCGTGTGAAAGGAGGGCAGATCTCTGTCTTTAAATGTGGACGTGGCATCCGCCACTGAAAACGAAATGCCGCAGGTCGCGAAAAGCGATCTTAGTGGCCTTGAGCTGCTAGAGCTCATCATTCAATCCCTTGAAAGCGACAAAGCCGAAGAGATCGTGCAGATTGACCTGCGTGGGCGTTCTTCGATTGGCGACTATATGGTCGTGTGTTCCGGCCGCTCCACTCGTCAGGTGGCTGCGATGTCGGAAAAGCTCGTGGACAAGATCAAACAGACCACGGGCCGGACCTCTAAGATCGAGGGCAAGGACACCGGTGATTGGGTTTTGATTGATACAGGTGATGTGATTGTGCATGTCTTCCGTCCGGAAGTGCGCGAGTTCTATCAGCTTGAGAAGATGTGGGTTCAGGGCGGCTCCGCCTAAGCCATCGCAGGGGTTGCGCCCTAAGGATTACGGATGGCATTGAAAATACACATCTGTGCGGTGGGCCGGCTGCGGTCAGGCCCGGAACGCACATTGCTTGACGATTATCTGGACCGTTTTGAGAAAACCGGCCGGGCCTTGGGCCTCGGGCCGGTGAAGCTGCATGAGGTCGAGGATCGCAAAGGCGGCGGTATGGTCGCCGAAGCGCAGCTGTTGGCCGCTGTTTTGCCCAAGGGCGCGCGCATTTGCACGCTGGATGAACGCGGCAAGCTGATGACGTCGCCAGAGTTCGCGCAATCGATGGCGCGGTTGCGCGACGATGGGGCCGGGGATCTGGCCTTTATCATTGGCGGCGCGGATGGGATCGACCCAAGCCTGCGCGCCAAGGCGGATATGTCCCTGAGCTTCGGTAAGATGGTTTGGCCACATATGATGGCCCGCGTGATGCTGAGTGAGCAGCTTTATCGCGCCGCCTCTATTTTGGCGGGCGCGCCCTATCACCGGGTGTGATCAGAGTTTTCGCAGCAGGGTCGCCCGCGACAGGCTTGCGAATTCACGACGATAGATAACGAAGACTGTCAGCAATGTTGTCCCCATCAAGGCGATGGGTCCGGCCAGCCATGCGCAGGCGGCAAGTCCGAAATAGACAGATCTGAGCCCACGATTGAACGCGCGCGCAGCCGAAATATTGATCTGCGCAGCTTGGTCTGCGCGCAGCGCGCAAAGCGGGTCATCGGGGTCCACAGGCAGGGCCGACATGACGATCGAGCAGTAGCCGAACAGGCGATTTGACCAGACAAATTTCAGGAAAGCGTTGGTCGTAAAGACTAAAATCAACACGATTTTGATTTCCCAGACGAACAGCGGTGCTTCCATCAGTGCAAAGTCACTCGCCACGCCGCGCACTTGATCGGCGTTGCCAATCAAGGCCAATGCCCCGCCGATTGCCAGGAGTGTTGCGGATCCAAAGAACGCGGTGGCTTGGCGCAAACCGCCGAGGATCTGAGCGTCATAGATGCGGGGTTGGCGATGGATGAACTGCTGCATCCATTCACGACGGTAGTCCGCCATCAGCAGCGACATCGAAGGGCGCGATGCCGGAGGGTTTTCGATCAGCAGAGTCATGCTCCACCAGATCAGCAGCACAAATCCGACGGCTGCATAGTCAAGCGTCGTGAAAAGGGAAAGGCGATCCATCCAGGTCATGCCTCTTACCTAAAGAGTCACTGATATCTTGTCATTCTTTAAAATTGGTTATATTTACTTACCAAAATGGAGGAAGGCATGGAGTTACCCACCCCGGATTCGCGCGTGCTGTCGCGCAAGGCGGATATTGTTGCGGCGTTGCAAAGCGTATTGCCTGCGGGATGCGTGATCGATGCCCCAGAAGAAACGCGCGCTTATGAATGTGATGCTTTGACTGCCTATCGCTGCCCTCCTTTGGCTGTGGTGTTGCCGGAAACCACAGAGCAGGTGGCCGCGGCCCTTAAGGTTTGCCACCAGTTGAACGTTCCCGTGGTGCCGCGCGGGGCGGGGACGTCTTTGGCCGGTGGATCGATGCCAACCTCTGACAGTGTTGTGTTGGGCGTGGCGCGACTGACCGATGTATTGGAAACAGATTACCCGAACCGGTTTATTCGCGTTCAGACCGGGCGCACCAATCTGAGTGTGTCCGGCGCGGTCGAAGAAGACGGGTTCTTTTATGCGCCTGATCCATCGTCTCAATTGGCCTGTGCGATCTCTGGCAATATCGCGATGAATTCGGGCGGGGCGCATTGCCTGAAGTATGGGGTGACGACGAACAATCTGCTCGGTGTGACTCTGGTTACGATGGAGGGCGAGATTATCGAAATCGGCGGTGCGCATATGGATGCGGGCGGGCTTGATTTGCTGGGTGTGATCTGTGGATCCGAAGGGCAGCTTGGCGTCGTGACCGAGGCCACCTTGCGTATTTTGCCAAAGCCTGAAGGTGCGCGCCCGGCTCTGATCGGGTTTGACGACAATGCTGTCGCAGGCGCCTGTGTAAGTGACATTATCAAAGCAGGCATTTTGCCGGTCGCCATCGAGTTCATGGATCGCCCCTGCATTCGCGCGACCGAGGCGTTCGCTGGCGCTGGCTATCCGGATTGCGAGGCCTTGCTGATCGTTGAGGTCGAGGGATCGGACGCCGAGATTGACGCCCAACTGGCGCGGATCTCTGAGATTGCCCGGAAACACAATCCGGTCGAGTTGCGTGAAAGCAGATCGGCCGATGAAAGTGCGAAAATCTGGCTGGGACGGAAATCGGCCTTTGGCGCGATGGGTCAGATCAATGACTACATGTGTCTGGACGGCACGATTCCAGTGTCTGAGCTGCCCTATGTGCTGCAGCGGATCGGAGAGTTGTCCAAGGATTACGGTCTGGGCGTCGGCAATGTGTTTCATGCCGGTGACGGCAATATGCACCCGCTGATCCTGTTTGATGCCAATAAACCCGGTGATCTTGAGAAATGCGAGGCTTTTGGCGCGGATATCCTGAAGCTTTGTGTCGAGGTTGGCGGCTGTCTGACCGGCGAACATGGCGTTGGGATCGAAAAGCGCGATCTGATGAGCCATCAATACAGCCACGCGGAT
>NZ_CAXREH010000070.1:0-38811 GCF_964229375.1 Cognatishimia sp. | reverse complement strand
GTTAAAGATAGATGGCCGCGCAAAGGGGCTGTCGTTCACAATGCCCAGCCCTTGCGCGATTTCTTCGTGATAGCAGGACCGGCGCAGCAGATCCGGATGTTCCGCGCGCACCACCGCCACGGCCGACAGAATGCGCGGGTTAGGGTCTTCGGCGTGGCTGACCACCACCAGACAATGTGTGGCGCGCGGCGGCGACATGATCTGTGCTAAGGCCGAAGCGCTGAGGCTTGGCAACAGGGAGCGCAGCCGCGATGTCATGGCGCTGCGGTCGTCTTCGCCCAGGACCAGAACGTGGAAATTCGGGCGCAGGCGGCCTGTGGAAATCGGGTGGTTCGTGACGCGGGACAGGCGCGCGGCATAGTTGCGGATAATGTTCGTGTCTTCTGCGCGCACCTGATCGGGCACGCTCGGCCCAAACTCGATATTGATGCGCACGGGTTGATCCCATCGGGTCAGCAGGCGTTCTTGCCCCGTGCCCCGTTGCACCCGCGTGCCCACCGTATGTTCGTCAAAAAAGGTAACGCGCTCAAAGGTGCGTGCCAGCATGGTTGACGTATAGGGCGTGTCAGGCCCGCCGCCATCAGTGCGTAAAAGGCCCCGCACCAGCAGATCGCTTTGCACCCGCTCGTAATAGCGCGACACCTCGAGGCTTTTGGTACTCGGCTGCGGCAGAGCAGTCGCCGCAACCGTCTGAACGGACGGCTGAGCCACAGGCGCCAGCTGACACGCCGCGAGAGCTGACGCGCCAGCAAGGGCTGATATGCGGGACCAGAGGCGCGTCATCTAGCCGGCAGAGGTTCCGACTGTGTCACCCAATCCGGTCTTTTTGGCCTTGGCCGCAGCCAGCGTGTCGCGCAGCTCGGATTCCATCTTCTTCAGCTCAACTTCGGCTTCGGCACGTTTTGCTTTGCCTTCGTCGGCAATCTGCAGACTTTCCTCGATGGTGCCGATCAGATCTGCATTGGCCTGTTTGACCGCTTCGATGTCAAAGACGCCGCGTTCCATTTCTTCGCGGATCATCTTGTTGCTTTCGCGCAAGTTGGCCGCATTCGCCGTCAGCAGTTCATTTGTCAGATCATTGGCATCTCGTACCGCAGCCGCCGCTTCGGCAGAGCGTTGAATAGTCACCGCCTGCGCCAACTGGGTTTCCCAAAGCGGCACTGTATTCACCAATGTCGAGTTGATCTTGGTGACCAGTGACTTATCGTTTTCCTGCACCAGACGGATCGAAGGCAGGGACTGCATGGTTACCTGGCGGGTCAGCTTCAGGTCATGTACACGGCGCTCCAGATCGTCGCGGGCCGCGCGTAAATCGCGCAGCTCTTGGGCCTTCATCACCTGATCTTTTTCTTCAGCTGCCTCAACTTCGGCTTCTTTGGCAGGAATGACCGTCGCGTCCAGCTCGGCAATCTTGGCTTCGCCTGCTGCGATATACAGCGCCAGTTCATCATAGAATGTCAGCGTCTTTTCATAGAGCAGATCAAGCGACTTGATGTCTTTCATCAGTGTGTGTTCATGATCCAGCAGATTGTCGGTGATCCGGTCAATCTGGCCCTGAACTTCTTCAAAACGCGCGGTGAATTTCGCAAATGGCGCGACGCGGCCCAAAAGCTTTTCCCAAAAGCTGGTCTTGCGACGGGTGTCCAATTCGCTGACCGAAAAGCCACGAATGGTCGTAACGATATCGCGCAGACTGTCGCCCGCCGGACCAACATCCTTGTTGCGCACCCCATCCAGCATGGATTGGCTGATCGTCTGCAACTCAGCCTGCGCCGCAGAGCCAAAGCTGACGATTGAATTGGTGTCGCTCATATCAAGCTCTGCAATCCGCTTGGTGATTTCAGCAGAGGTGGCTGTGTCGGCCTGCTCAAGCGGCACGATCGCGGTGGATTGTGCGGGCTCAGGCAGCACGACCGCATTGATGGCTTCGACTTCGGCCAGTGCGGCTTCGGCTTTTTGGCGAACAGTATCAGACATAAAAATTCCCTCTTTTACAGTGTGTTACGCATCGTTTCGGATGCCTTCGCGTTGCAACCGTTCGCGCAACACATCGATTTCGACCGTCAGGTCAGAATGGTCATTCAATAGTAATTTCTGAGTGCGCGCGGCAAAGTTCTGCTCCAGATCGTCCAGCAGCGCTTCGAAATCAGCACGCGCCTGTGCATCTTGATTGCGGGCATAGATGTCGGCAAATTTGGCCGTCGCATCGCGCGCACCTTTCAAATAAACCGACAGATACTTGCGCGCAGAACTCAGATCGCGCGGATCGTCCTCAATCGTGCGGAACAGATCGCGGGCCGTGGTGCCAAACTGTGCCACCCGACGTTCCAGCGCACGGTCGCCAGCACGCAGGATCGAGTCCTTCATCGCTGTCAGATGCTTTTCTGCCTCTTCCACGGCGCGGGCAACGCGGTCAGTCTGAAAGGTATCAACACCCTCCATACCCTTGTCGCGCATCGGATCCAGACCAAAGGCAAAGCTGTGCAACACAGCGCCCAGACCCGCAAAGATCACCGCCTCGATGATCCCGTGACCCGCAATCCCAACCAAGGCAAGGCCAGCGCCGGTCAGCACCGATCCCGCCAGCTTGCGCGGCATCGCCGGGCGTCGCGCCACTTTGCGCGCCTCATAGGCCTCTTGCGCGATCAACCCTTCGCGGGTCAGCCAGCCGGCCAGCATCAACAGCCCAAGCGCAACAAGGTACTGCGCCATCACCAATGGCTCAGAGCTGAAGGCTTTCCAGATCAGGGGCAGGGGGGCCAGGAACAGAAGGTTGACCCGAAAGCCCACCTTGCTGCGTTTGGCGTTCTGAAACCCGCCCTTAGGTGATCCTGTGTTGCTTGCCCCATCGGGGCTGAATTTTCCACCAAACCGCTGCGCCATTACGAACCTCCTGTGAAAGAGGCGTAAAGGATCAATATGACAAGCAGAACAAAGGAGAGTCGCTGCAATCCATTCGCTGACATGTATGTGTTACCCCCGAAACCGTTGACAGGAATCTAGGCACTTTGGGGGCGTGTTGCTAGGGGGAACTCTGGCGAAAACGCATCAAAGCCAAGGTTTGCCGAGCTTCAGTCCGATGTACGCGGCTTGCGGGGGCCTCGGGATTTTGCCGCGTCACTGCGCGGGGGTGAGTGTCGTTTGGATCCCTCGCCCTGAAATGACGTTTTCGCTTTGCGCTTCTCGCCAAAATTCGCTTTGCCCTTTGCGGGTTTGCCACCGGGTTTTCTTGTGGGTTGTCCAGCGGGTTTTCCTGCGCCTTTAGCTTCAGGCTTGCGATTGCGAGACGGTGTTTTCCGGCTGGCCGGCGGTTTTGCGCCCTCAAGTCCCAGATGGTCGCGCAGCACGCGCCGCCGGATCTCTTCAACCTCACCCGCCTTCAAATCGCCCAGTTGAAACGGGCCATATGACACGCGGATCAGACGGTTTACTGTCAATCCAATGGCGCCCATTGCGCGACGGATTTCGCGGTTCTTGCCTTCTTTCAAAGACACCGTGACCCAGGCGTTTGCCCCTTGCTGGCGATCCAGTGAAATCACCATGGGGGCAAATCGCTCGCCATCTACTTCGATCCCGCGGCGCAGCGGCGCAAAGGTGTCTTCGGTTGGACGACCGTTCACGCGCACCCGGTATTTGCGCACCCAACCCGTGGACGGCAGCTCAAGCGTGCGCTTGACCGCCCCGTCGTTGGTCAACAGCAACAGCCCCTCAGAGTTCAAATCCAGCCGCCCCACCGTCATCACGCGCGGCAGATCGTCTGGCAGCTCATCAAAGATGGTTTTGCGGCCTTGCTCGTCCTTATGGGTCGTCACCAGACCCAGCGGTTTGTGATAAAGCCACAGACGTTCAGGTTCGGCATCCGCGATCGGCGCCTCATCCACGGTGATTTTTTCGTGCCCAAGAATGTTCAGCGCAGGCGAGGTCAGAACCTTGCCATCCACAGCCACGCGGCCCGCTTCGATCATGCGTTCAGCTTCGCGGCGCGAGGCAACCCCGGCGCGCGCCAGAACTTTGGCAATACGGTCGCCCTTAGGGGCATCTTGGGGCTTGGGGGCTGGTTTCTTGCTCATTCCTGGGTCTCTATCGCTCAATTCGGTCTTGCGAAAGGGGGAATGCGCGGGCATCTGGTATGCATGCAGTTCAAAAGCCACATGGATCAGGCGCTCGACGAGGCGCAAAAAGCCGCAGAGCGCGGCGAGGTTCCTGTGGGCGCGGTGCTTGTCGGACCAGATGGTGCTGTTCTGGCCGCCACTGGCAACCGCACGCGCGAACACAGCGATCCCACCGCCCACGCAGAAATCCTCGCGATCCGGCAGGCCTGCGCCACTCTGGGCAACGAGCGACTCACGGGCTGCGATCTCTATGTCACGCTAGAGCCTTGCCCGATGTGCGCCAGCGCCATCTCTCAGGCACGGATCGCGCGGGTGTACTACGGAGCAGCCGATCCGAAATCCGGCGGCGTCGCGCAGGGCCCGCGCGTGTTCGACCACGCCCAAAGCCACCACACACCCGAAGTCTATGACGGTATTGCCGCTTCCGCCTGCGAAGATCTGCTCAAAACCTTCTTCGCCCAGCGACGCGGCTAGGCTTTTTCTCTTGCCAGAAATATCCCAGGGTGAGGCCCAGCGGGCCGAGGGGCAGCGCCCCTTTTCACCCTTTAACCCCTTAGAACTCAATCGGCTCCATCACCTCAGGTTCTTTGACATCCACACCGGGCAGCCCTTCGATCAAAGCCTCTGCGGATTGCTCAAGCAACGGGAAGGTCTTGTAGTGACAGGGGATGACTGTCTTGAAGTCAAAAAAGGTTTTCGCCGCATAGGCTGCGCGCTTCATATCCATGGTGAAATGCCCGCCTGCGCAGAGAATGCCGATATCGGGCGCATGCAAATCGTTGAACACCGCCATATCCGCCATCACATCGGTGTCGCCTGACACATAGATCGTGTGGCCTTCGCCGGCGATCATGTAGCCACACTCTGTGCCCGGAACGATTGGGCCATTGGGCCCTGCAAAGCTTGAGGAATGCACCGCATGCACCATGGTCACTGCAACTTTGCCCAGTTGTACAGTGCCGCCCTTGTTGAACCCGATCGTGGCCAGATCTTCGTGTTCGGCCCAATAGCCCATCAGATCATATTGTCCCACCAGCGTTGCACCGGTTTCCCGCGCGATCTCCAGACAGTCTGCAACATGATCGGAATGCGCATGGGTGATCAGGATCTGGGTTGCGCCTGCGATGGCCTCGGCGCGGCGTGCTTCTGGGAAAACCGGGTTTCCTGTGATCCATGGATCAATCAGAATGATTTGACCATCGATCTCGATCCGGAAACTCGCGTGACCCATCCATGTGATTTTCATGAAGCTCTCCCTTTTCATGGTCTTTGGCGGCCTAAGGTGCTGCAGCTGGGTGCTGTTTGACCGCAAACGCTCTATTGTTGCCCTAACCCTATCAAAGAAAGCGAGTCGGCACAGATGGAACTGACGGAACAGTTGGACGGATATTGCGAACGTATTGATCCATCGTTCTGGTCCGAGCCTGTGAATGCGATCACCAATGCAGCGTTTCTGATTGCAGCGATGTACATGTGGCGTCGCTCGCGGTCGGTGCCCATGGCGCTGGCCTTATGCGTTGTCTTGTTCGCCATCGGCGTCGGCAGCTTTTTGTTTCACACCTATGCCCAGACCTGGGCGGCCATTGCCGATGTTGCGCCGATTGCCATCTATGTTCTGCTTTATATCTTTCTCGCAACCCGTGACTTCTGGGGCCAGAACACGCTGGTTTCGCTGGGCGCAGTGCTTTTGTTTTTCCCTTACGCCTATGTGACCTTGCCTCTGTTCCAGATGCTTCCGGTCTTTCATGTGTCCGCGGCCTACGGGCCTGTGCCTTTGCTGATCTTGATCTATGCGATCGGTCTCAGGCATCGCGAGCCTGATACAGCGCGGGGGCTGGCCATCGGCGCTGCGTTGATCCTGCTGTCGTTGACCTTTCGCTCAATTGATATGCCGATTTGCGAAAACCTGCCTTTGGGGACGCATTTCATGTGGCATATCCTCAACGGGATCGCCTTGGGCTGGATGATCGAGGTCTACCGCCGTCACATGCTTGCACAGCCCCCAAAGGGGGGCTAAACGCATATCAAGTTTAATCGGAGTTTTCGCATGTCCATTGACAGGGATACCGCCGCGCGCGTGGCCAAACTGGCGCGCATCAAGGTCGAAGAAGACGCGCTGCCGGCGCTGGCTGAAGAATTTAACAATATTCTCGGCTTTATCGAGCAGCTCAACGAGGTGGATGTTGAGGGCGTCGAGCCGATGACATCAGTCACACCGCAACGTCTGAAACGCCGCGTCGACGAAGTGACCCAGGGCGATATGCCAGAGGCGGTTCTGAAAAACGCACCAGACTCTCGCGAAGGGTTCTTTGCTGTGCCGAAGGTGGTCGAATAATGTCTGATCTGAACAAACTGACCCTTGCCGAAGCCCGCGACAAACTGCGCGCCAAAGACGTAACTTCTGTCGAGCTGACCGAGGCCTGCCTGTCTGCCATCGACGGCAGCAACGCGCTGAACGCCTTTGTTCACAACACACCAGAGCTTGCCCTAGAGCAGGCCAAAGCCGCAGACGCGCGTTTGGCCGAGGGCGACGCCCCAGCGATGTGTGGCCTGCCGATTGGTATCAAAGACCTGTTTTGCACCAAAGGTGTTCCATCCCAGGCCGCCAGCGCCATTCTGGAAGGCTTCAAGCCTGAATATGAAAGCACCGTCAGCCAAAACCTGTTTGATGACGGCGCGGTCATGCTGGGCAAGCTGAACATGGACGAATTCGCCATGGGCAGCTCGAATGAAACCTCTGTCTATGGCAATGCGGTCAACCCGTGGCGTCGCGGAAACGAGGACATGCCTCTGACACCAGGCGGCTCATCCGGCGGGTCCGCCTCGGCCGTGTCTGCAGATCTCTGCCTTGCGGCCACTGGCACCGATACAGGCGGCTCGATCCGCCAGCCAGCTGCCTTTACCGGCATCACGGGCATCAAGCCGACCTATGGCCGGTGCTCGCGCTGGGGCATCGTGGCCTTTGCCTCTTCGCTGGATCAGGCTGGCCCGATGACCAAAGACGTGCGCGACGCGGCCATCATGCTGGAAACAATGTGTGGCCATGACCCCAAAGACAGCACCTCTGCTGATTTGGCCGTGCCGAATTTCGAAGCCATGCTGACCGGTGACATCAAAGGCAAAAAGATCGGTATTCCAAAAGAGTACCGCATGGACGGAATGCCTGACGAGATCGAAAAGCTCTGGGCAGACGGCACCGCGATGATGAAAGACGCAGGCGCCGAGATCGTGGATATCTCGCTGCCGCACACAAAATACGCGCTGCCTGCCTATTATGTGATCGCTCCGGCCGAGGCCTCGTCCAATCTGGCGCGCTATGACGGCGTGAAATACGGCCACCGTGCGACGTTGGATGCGGGCGACGGCATCACCGAGATGTACGAGAAAACCCGCGCCGAGGGCTTTGGCTCTGAGGTGCAGCGCCGTGTGATGATCGGCACCTATGTGCTGTCGGCAGGGTTCTATGACGCCTACTACAACCGCGCGCGTCGTGTCCGGGCTTTGATCAAGAAAGACTTCGACGACGTCTTCGCGACAGGCGTGGATGCAATCTTGACGCCTGCAACACCGTCTGCGGCCTTTGGTCTGGGTGAAATGGCCGATGCCGATCCGGTGCAGATGTATCTCAATGACGTCTTTACCGTCACCGTGAACCTCGCAGGGCTTCCGGGGATCTCGATCCCGACCGGCCTTGATAAGCAAGGTTTGCCTCTGGGACTGCAGCTGATCGGCCGCCCATGGGAAGAGGGTGATTTGCTGAATTGTGCCTATGCGTTGGAAAGCGCTGCGGGCTACGTAGCAAAACCCAACAAATGGTGGTAGAACGCCCGCAACGATAAGGCAAATGAGACGTTGGACATGCGGGTTTTCTTAGGCTTGGGTGCAGCATTGGTTCTGGCGGCATGTGACGTGCCTGTGCCAGACAGTGGCGTGGGCTTTGACAATGGCAACTTCAAGCCGCGCATTTCCGACGAACCTCTGGGCGCAACGGCAACACCGCTGCCGGCCGCGGAATCCGTCAGCAGCGAGACATTGGATGTCTTGCAAGCCACAGCCACCGCAACTCCGGCAACTGGTGATGCAGGCTTTGTCGAGGCCAGCCCGTCCAACCCGGCGCCCGTGCGCGTGGACAATGCGGGCATCTCTGACGAGAACGATTTTGCCGCCGTTGACGCGCGCCGCTCTATCGAAGACGACGCCCAGCGTCGCCAACAGATCGCCGCGCAATATCAACAGGTTGAGGCCACCGATTTGCCGGAACGCAACGGCGGCGTAGGCCCCAATATCGTGGAATACGCCGTCCTCAGTGACAACCCGCTGGGCAACCGGCTGTACCGTCGCTTGGGGCTGAACGCGGCCAATCGCTTTGCACGCAATTGTCGGGCCTATCCAAGTTCGGATCAGGCGCAGATCGATTTTCTGTCCCGCGGCGGGCCCGAACGTGATCCGCGTGGGTTGGACCCGGATGGTGACGGGTATGCCTGCGACTGGGATCCGACACCTTTCCAAAAGCTTGGTGGCTGATGGGCGCTCTGCCCAAGATGATTCAAACCCCGTCGCCGAACTTTGGCCCGCGCAAAGCCACTGCGTCCCCCAGCCTTGTGGTGCTCCACTATACCGCGATGACAAGCGCACAAGCCGCGTTGGACCGTCTGTGTGATCCGGCCGCAGAGGTCTCGGCGCATTATCTGATCGAGGCAGGCGGCGCCATTCACCAATTGGTGCCTGAAACCATGCGTGCCTGGCATGCAGGGCAGGGGTCTTGGCGTGGGACTGCGGATGTGAACTCCCAGTCCATCGGTATCGAGCTCGACAATCGCGGCGACCATCCGTTTTCAAATCTGCAAATGACCACGCTGGAATGCCTGCTGGGCGACATCCTATCTCGGTGGTCTATCCCGCCCGGGAACGTCATCGCGCATGCGGATATGGCGCCGGACCGCAAACTGGATCCCGGCCCGCGCTTTGACTGGCGCAGGCTCGCGCTCTCAGGTCTCAGCGTTTGGCCCGATGATAATCCCGACACGCCTCAGGACTGGTCCACAGAGGCCACGCGCTTTGGCTACCCAAATGTGCCCGAAGCCTTCGCCGCCTTTCGTGCGCGTTTTCGGCCCTGGGCGACGGGCCCGTGCGACGATGAAGACAGGCGCATTCTGGCGCGACTCAACAGAGCAACCGCCTGATTTCACCTTGTCCAAAATACTCAAATTCCCAACCTCACCACAGACGCCAACAATTGACGCCTCTTGCATTCCCGCGTAACCACGCAGCCACGCAGGGGGCTGGATGACCGCGCAGATGCGAGGAAAGTCCGGACTCCACAAGGCAACGGTGCCGGGTAACGCCCGGCCGGGGAAACCCGAGGGACAGCGCCACAGAGAACAGACGGCCCGGCTTGTCCGGGTCACGGTGAAACGGCGAGGTAAGAGCTCACCGCGTCCTTGGCAACAAGGATGGCACGGCAAGCCCCACCAGGAGCAATGCCAAATAGGGACCGCACGCGCGTGCGCAGGGACGTCTTGGCCCAGTGGTCCGGGTTGGCAGCTAGAGGGGGCCGGGTAACCGGCTCTCAAGATGAATGGTCATCCAGAGGGGGCAACCCCTTGGACAGAATCCGGCTTATAGGCCCCCTGCGTTTATGCTTTTTGCCGCGCGCTTTGCGCCTGAAGTGCGCGCGTAAATGCCTCTTTGGACCACCCCTCAGAAATTGCCTCTTTCAGCAAGGCTTGCTGGGTTTGCGGGGCCAAGCCTCCGACGGGCGGATCATTGTCCAGATTGGTTGGAAAGGAATAGCCCTCGGCGGTTGCCGCCAAAGTCGCGTCAAGCTGCGCCTCGCTCAGTGTCTTTTCGTTCCAAGCAGCTCGCAAGCTGTCATAGGCCGCCAGACACATGGCTGGGCGGTCCACGGTCTCCATCGCGCGCCCGAAGGCCGATGAGATCTGCAGCAGGTTCACCATGCGCTGAATGTCCGCGCTGCGGTTTTCGCCGGCAGCATGAAAGAGTGCAGGGTTGAAGAACAGCGCATCCCCTTTTTCCAGTGGCAGCTGGATATATCGATCTTCGAAATCATCGCGGAAATCCTGACGCCGCCATGCCGCATATCCGGGGCGATAGAGTTGGGAGTAGGGCAACAGCTTGGTCGGCCCGCTGTCGATGGGAATGTCGCAATGGGCAAGCCCGCCCTGAAGCGTCATCAAAGGTGACAGATCATGCACATGCGCAGGATAGGTCGCACTGACTTCTGCGGTCTGAAAGCCCAGATGATAGTCCCTGTGGGCTTGCTGTGCCTGACCGCCCGGATGCACCAGATTGACCTGCGCGGTCATCTGATAGTTCGGCCCCAGCCACGCTTCACAGGCCGCGTCCATCAAAGGGCTTGCGAAATAGGCGACAAATACGTCTGGAGCCGTCAGGCAAAGTTTCTGCAGTGAATTCCAGATGCGATCGTTGCTGCCCGCGGCGGCAAAGTGATCGGCTCCACCGCCCAAGGCCTCTTTTTCAGCGGCGATGATCTGGCCATAGACCTCGGTCGCTTGGTCAATGGCGTCAAGGTTGGACTGCGCCCCCGTGATGACCAGCACGCCCGGCCCCTGACCCAATACCCAAGCCCATTCACTCAGAACCCGTTGACGTGCGCCCTTCAGTTGCTGGGCGACGTTTGCTCCGTCATAAACGGGAACCGACTTTTCAATGGATGCCGCAAGCGGGACATCCTTTGGGTCTAACGTTTGCTGCGTCAGCTCTTGGAACTCACTAAGCTGACAGGCGTTCGGGTCATAAAACCCCATATGGGAAAGCGTCATTTGGGCCTCTGATTAGGTGTTGGTTTTGCTAAACCTACCCAATGCCGCCGCTTGCCTGATGGCGAAAACACATCAATAATACATCAATGACACATCGCTTCCCGATCAAAGAAATCGCTCAGCAAGCGGGCCTAAGCACGGCAACGATTGATCGTGCCCTGAATGACCGGGCGCATGTCAGCCCGCAAACCAAGGCGCGTGTGCAGGCGGCTATGTCCGAGTTGGAGTTGCAAGAGCATCAACTGGCGGCCAAAGGGCGGCGCGTGTTCGTTGACTTTGTTATAGAGGCGCCAAAGCGGTTTTCAGACGAGGTGCGGCGCGCCTGTGAAGCAGTTTTGGGCGACATTGGCCCTGCGGTCGTGCGGCCTCGATTTCATACGCAGGAAATCGTGAATCAAGACGATCTGCTTTCAATGCTCGCCAAGATCTCGCAAAAACGTTCGCAGGGGCTGTGTTTAAAGGCGCGCAACACGCCAGAGGTTGCCAAGGCCGTTGCGGATCTTGAGGCCAAGGGTATTCCGGTGTTCACGCTGGTCACGGATATCCCGGGATCTGGCCGGCAAGGCTATGTTGGGCTCGACAATTACAACGCGGGCAAAACGGCCGCATATCTTCTGGCGCGGTCGGTGGGCGAGGCCCGGGGCAAGGTCATCACCTCAGTCAGTCGCGAGGATTTCCGAGGGGAAACCGATCGGCTACGCGGATTTCGCGAGACGCTAGCGGTGCTAAGGCCACGTCTGGAGTTGGTCGACATCGCCGGGGGCGCAGGGCTTTTTGCAAATACGCTCAAACGTGTCGGCCCATTGCTGTCGGAAACCGATGATATTGTTGGGGTCTATTCGATGGGTGGCGGCAACAAAGCCATCCTGTCCGAGCTGCCTGAGGCAGGCGGCACGCGACCGGTGTTCATTGCGCATGATCTGGACCGCGAGAACCTGGAACTTTTGAAAGCCGGGCGCGTGGATTTTGTGCTGCACCATGATCTGAAAAGCGACATGCGAACCTTGCTGGGGGGGCTGGTGTCGTTTCACGGGCTTGCCCCGCGCAAAGAGAGTTTTGCGCCCAGCGACATTCAGGTGGTGACACCGTTCAATATTCCGCAAGAGCTTCGTTGAGAATTTTGTGTTTTCTGGTCCAACAGTGTAAATTTCAACCAGATTTCTGGTCGCGAGCCATTGACTCGGCCCACCACACCGTTAAAAGGCGGGCTTCATAGAGATTTCACGGGCTCCTGTTTGATTAGGGCCCCGTTGTAGGAGACAAAAAATGGCGAAGCCGACGACAATCAAGATCCGTCTGAACTCGACCGCGGGCACAGGCCATTTCTACGTGACCAAAAAGAACGCCCGTACCATGACCGAAAAGATGGTCGTGCGTAAATACGACCCGGTTGTGCGCAAGCATGTCGAGTACAAAGAAGGTAAGATCAAGTAAGATCAAAGACTTCTTGGAAATGACAAAGCCGCGCCAGACCAGAGCGCGGCTTTTTCTTTTTGGGCCGCGCAAAACCAAAGCGTTCCGGAGATAGTCTGTTACACAGAGAAGATACGAAACGCTGGCAATCCCCTAAGGGGCTGGGCGTTTCGCGAAACTGACGTACAGGTTTTCACGAAATGCTTAGCCAAAGCGTTCAGGACCCAAACCTATGTCCCGTTATAGTACTCCTGCACTTATTGCAGAACCCGCATGTCCCTCTGATGCCGCCAACATCTCGGCGATGATGCAGCGCTCTTTTGGTCAGCTGTTGGCCAAGGATTATGACGACCGCGTGCTGGAATGCGCGTTGCCCATGATGACGGCGGCGCAGCCGGATCTTTTGGCCACGGGCACCTATTTTGTCGTGCGGAATGCGAAACGCGAAATCGTCGGAGCAGGGGGCTGGACAGACCTTTCCCCGACCCGCGGGCTGGGAGCCTTTGGCGAGGGCCACGTGCGCCACGTTGCGGTGGATCCAGCGGCCTTGGGGCAGGGTGTCGGACGTGCCTTGATGGAAGAGGTTTTTCTGTCAGCGCAAAGCTTTGGCATCACATGCCTGCGCTGCAACAGCACCATCACCGCCGCGCCGTTTTATGCTGCGCTTGGCTTTGAACGGCTGCACGACATCGACGTGACTTTTGCGCCGGATGTGCATTTTCCGGCGGTCGAGATGCGTAAGGTTTTGAACTAAGCGGCAGGCGCGCCGGTCATCCTTGGACGATGATCTGCGCGTCTTCCATCACTGCGGCCTGCCAGGTTTCAGGGTCCGTGACGGCTTTGATATTGCCGCGCAGAGTGATGCGAATGCTTTCATCGAAGTTGGTGATCGGCTCGGCCAGCTTGATTTGCAGGTTTGCGCCATGGTCACCATTGCCACACAGCGGGCACAGGCCCATGTCGGACACCAGGATCAGTTCGCTGATGGTTTCACCCGGCAGCATTGGGAACGCATAGCCCGAGATCAGAATACCTTCGCCACGCTCTTCCATTTGCTCGGGGAAGGTCTTTTGCACTTCATAGGTTGTCTCGGTCATGATCTCTTTGATCTTGATCTCTTCGAGCAACTGCCATGCGTCGGTGGTCTCTGCCTGCGCAAGGCTTGCAGTTGTTCCGATCGCTGAACCCATGGCGGCATAAAGGGCGAATTTGCTGGTTTGCATTGGTCGTTCCTGTTGTCTTCCCCGCGCAGAGCATGCCCTTTGGGAAAGCCTTTGTTAACTGTTTTTTTGCACGTTTGCGGAAAATTGCCGTTTAAAATCAAAAAGGGCCGGAACAATGTCCGGCCCTTGCATTGACTGTTTCCAGATCTGCTTATTCGCGGTTGCCCAGCAGTTGCAGCAGGAACATGAACATGTTGATGAAATCAAGATACAGGCTCAGCGCGCCCATGATCGCAGCTTTGCCCAACCACTCCTCGTCAGACGCATGTGCGTGCTGCAGGTAGGTGTTCTTGATGTTCTGTGTGTCATAGGCGGTCAGACCAGCAAAGATCAGCACGCCCAGAACGGAAATCGCCAGGCTGACAATGCCAGACCCAAGGAAGATGTTCACGATGGATGCCACCAGAATGCCGATGACGCCCATGATGAGGAACGATCCCCAGCCAGAGATGTCTTTCTTTGTGGTGTAGCCCCAGAGGGACAGACCGGCAAAGGCGATCGATGTCACCAGGAAGACCTGCGCGATGGAAAAGCCTGTGAAGGCGACGAAAATCCACGACAGGGACAGGCCCATAACGGATGCAAAGACGTAAAAGAACGTCTGTGCGCCTGCAGCCGACAGGCGATTGATCGCCGCGCCGAACAGGAACACCATGCCCAGAGGGGCAAACATTACGATCCAGCCAAGGATGTTAGGCGAAAGCGTCACAGGATCGCGGAACACGCCCAGCAGGTTCGGGCTGGTGCCCACGGCCCATGCCACAGCGAATGTCAGCAGCATGCCAATCGACATGGTGCCATACACTTTGTTCATATGGGCGCGAAGACCCGCATCAATCTCGGCAGCGCGGGCACCGGCCACACCGCGGATTGTGTTATACTCAGCCATTAAAGCCTCCAAGTTAATCTGAGTGGGCCCATGACAAGAGGTCACAGGCCGTCACTGCAGAATATTGGCCACTTGGGGCCGATTTTCAAGGATTTCCCGCCTGAAATCGGCGGGAAACACTTCAATTACACCAGAAATTAGGCGCGTCCCAAATCGGACGCTTGGCCTCGCGGATTGCCTCGGTTTGCGAGACGCCGATGTCCTCCAGTTGCGCCGGTGTCAGCTGCGAGAGATCGCGGCGCTGTTTGGACAGGTTCAGATAGCGGGTGACAGAAATCTTGGCGGCCGGGCCAAAACCCACGAAACGAGACAGAGTAGCGAAGAGAGTCATTGTCAGATCCTTTCCTATTTCTGATGTAAGTTCGGACACTCATCAATTATGTTGATATGTATTCCAAAGTATGGTGTATTTTTAAAACGAATGTTTGTTGTGTGATGCATCACAAGGATTGATGAAATGAGAAATCTCGACATAACCACACTCAGAAGCTTTGTGGCCGTGGCCGATCTAAGCGGCGTGACCAAAGCAGCCGGGTTCCTGAACCTCACGCAGTCTGCCGTGTCGATGCAGCTCAAACGCCTGGAAGAGATGATGGGGATCGATTTCCTCGACAGAACCGGTCGCGGCATCGCCTTGACGCCAGAAGGGGAGCAGTTGTTGGGATACGCCCGACGCATGGTTGCCCTGAACGATGAAATCGTGCGGCGTCTGTCGGATGAAGAATATGAAGGCGAAATTTCGATCGGCGTGCCGCATGACATCATCTATCCGGCGATTCCAGCGGTTCTAAAGCAACTGCGCTCTGCTTATCCCCGCATTCGAGTCAATATGGTGTCCAGCAATACGTCCGAACTGATCCCTCAATTTCAGAGGGGCGCGTTTGATCTGATTTTGACAACCGAACCCACGCAAGGGGGCGAGCAATTATGTTCCTTGCCGCTGCGCTGGATGGGGGCCAAGGGCGGTGCGACCTGGCGGCGGCGTCCTCTGCGTGTGGCAGGGGGACGGATCTGTTCTTTCCGCCCTCGTATGCTGTCGTCACTCGAGGATGCAGGGATCGAATGGGAAAACGCCGTGGATACGGAATCAGACCGGACGGTTGAGGTAACAGTGGCCGCGGATATGGCGGTCTGTGTGATGATCGAAGGCACCGAGCCGCCTCACCTTGAGGTCATTGACCACGGTGGTGCTTTGCCCGAAGTCGGGACGCAGTTCATCAATATGTACGGCGCCGAAGCCAGCAAGGGCGAGGTGATCAACCGGTTTGCAGATTTGTTGCGCCAAGGGTTCGGATCGTTTCAGCACCGAAACGACCCGAATGTCGCGCAACGACGCATCGGTTAGTCCATTGTGACCACGACTTTGCCCGTCGACTTGCGCGCCTTCAGGGTCGCAAGCGCTTCGGCGGTGTCCTCAAGCGGGAACCGGTGGCTGATATGCGGCTTTAGCTTGCCGTCAGAATACCAGTCAAACAAGGTGCGCATGCTGTCCGTCACGACCTGCGGTTTGAACTTCAGGTAAGCGCCCCAATAGACGCCCAGAATCGTCAGGTTCTTGACCATCACATGATTGGCCGGGATCTGTGGCACCTCGCCACCTGCAAAGCCAATCGGGATCAGCCGTGCATCAGGGTTACACGCGCGAAAAGCCGCCTTCCATTGATCGCCGCCAATCGGGTCATAAACAACGTCGGTCCCCCCAAGGGCCAGGACTTCGGCGCGAATATCCTGCGTGTCTGAGTCAATCAGGTGGTCAGCCCCGGCTTGGCCCGCAATCTCGAGCTTTTCTGCGCCCCGCGCACAGGCGATGACGCGCGCGCCCATCAATTTCCCCACCTCAATCGCTGTCAGGCCGACGCCCCCAGCTGCGCCCAGAACCAGCAGTGTTTCGCCCGGTTGCATTTGCGCGCGGTAGTTGAGTGCCACATGGCTGGTGCCATAGGCGACTTGAAAGGCTGCGGCATCCTCAAAGCTCATATCGTCGGGCAGAATCACCATCCGGTTTGCGTCAATACAGCCAAACTCTGCGAATCCGCCCTTGCCACCAAAGGCCGCGACACGTGCACCTATAGTGGGGCCATCTGTGTCTGGCCCAAGATCGTCGACGATTCCCGCGATTTCCAATCCACCGACGAACGGCAATGCAGGCGTATCTTGGTACGTGCCCTTCTGCATAAGCAGATCTGCAAAGTTCAGAGCACAGGCTTTGATCCGGATCCGAGCCTCGCCTTTATCGGGAATCGGTTTAGGAAGCTCTTGAACTTTGGCCGGTGAATCGAAGGCTTCTGTCAGGAAAGCACGCATAATTGATTTACCTTTTGTTAACGTTTTAGGTGTAACTCACCATGTTAAAGTCTTGGTTACAAACAGGCTTAATGTCTGACAATCCATATATTTCGTATATTCTTCAACCTAAGGTAAAATTGCATTTTCACATTTCTCAAAAAACTTGATCACGCACACGTTCATGGTATGATGTGTACGTCGCTGTAGGGATGCGAAGTGACAAACATAGTCGGGTACCAGTATGGGAGCTGGCCGACACCTTCGGCTACGGAATGTGGGTTTTCGTGGCTGGGTTAAATGGTTTGTATAAGGAGCCTATAGTATGACGCACCCCGTTGACGTCCACGTTGGCAAGCGTATCCGGCATCGCCGGTGGTTGATTGGTATGACGCAACAACAGCTGGCCGAACAGGTCGGCATCAAATTCCAACAGATCCAGAAATATGAAACTGGTGCGAATCGTGTCAGTGCGTCCCGCCTTTGGGACATTGCCGAGGCGCTGGATGTGCCCGTCAGTTTCTTCTTTGATGGCATCAGCGACGGCAAGCTTGTCGACGCGGATACGCCGTCTGATCTGATGGGTGATAAAGAAGCGCTGGATCTGGTGCGTTCTTATTACTCTATTCCTGAAAACCAACGCCGTCGTTTGTTCGAACTGGCTCGGGTGCTCAGCGACGTCGCTTGAGAATCTCTCTGCGCTGCGATAGGCGACCTATGGCAGGGCAGAGGAAATATCTATGCGACAAGACCTTAACGGCAAAGAGCTTCTTGGTGTTGCGTCACAACTTGCTGACGCAGCCGGAGCGGTCATTCTTCCGTATTTCCGAGGCGACGCGCTATCAACTTCTAACAAGCTCGAAGGTGGCTTTGACCCCGTAACCGTCGCGGACCGCGCAGCAGAGCGCGCGATGCGGGATTTGTTGGCGCAGCTGCGTCCGCAGGACGGCATTCTGGGTGAAGAGTACGGCACCCAAGAGGGCACATCTGGCCTGACCTGGGTGCTGGACCCGATTGACGGCACCCGAGGGTTCATCAGCGGAACTCCGACCTGGGGCACCCTGATCGCTTTGGCTGATGAGCAGGGGCCTTTGATGGGCGTCATCGATCAACCCTATATCGGAGAACGTTTCGTGGGTGGCTTTGGGGTTGCTGACGTAACGGGCCCGCATGGGGCGAAGACGCTTCAAACCAAGACGACCACTGCGTTAAGTGACGCCATCCTCTTCACAACCTTCCCAGAAGTCGGGAGCCCGGCCGAGCGGGCGGGGTTTCAATCTGTTGCCGAGCAAGTGCAGCTGACGCGCTATGGGATGGATTGCTATGCCTATGGGCTTTTGGCTGCGGGGCAGGTTGATCTGGTCATCGAAGCAGGGCTGCAACCTTATGACATTCAGGCCCCGATTGCTGTGATCCAAGCGGCCGGCGGCGTTGTGACAGACTGGCAGGGCAACCCTGCGCATAATGGCGGTCGCTGTCTTGCCGCGGCCACCCCAGAGTTGCATGCCGCCGCACTGGAACTCTTGTCAGGCGTGTAATCGAGAAAACAACAAAACCCTAGCTTGAAAATCTGCTGGTTTACGGTAAGCTTCTCTTGCGTCGAGAAGTTTGCCCGTATTCCGTCGACGCTACTCTCACATCTACGAAACGGGCGATAATTGATGTGGGATTGCTATGACCGAAATTCTGATACGAAATGCCGCCTATGTCGCCACGATGGACGACGCCGAGCGCGAGCTGCGCAACGTGGACATATTGGTCAAGGACGGTGTCATCGCGGACATCGGGACGGGGGTCGCTTCCGATGGTGAAGTGATTGACGCGAAAGGGTTTTTGGTCACGCCGGGGCTGGTCAATACACACCACCATCTGTTTCAAACCCTGACGCGCGCCGTTCCGGGGGCGCAGGATTCCTTGCTTTTTGGCTGGCTACAGCGGCTTTATCCGATCTGGTCGACGCTGACGCCCGAGGACATGTATCTGTCGGCGCAAATCGGTCTGGCGGAGCTTGCGCTGAGCGGGTGTACGCTGGCGGCAGACCATATGTATCTTTTCCCAAATGGGTCTCGACTGGATGATACCATCGCAGCGGCCTCTGATATCGGGATGCGGTTTCAACCTACCCGCGGATCCATGAGCATTGGCGTCTCGGACGGCGGACTTCCGCCGGACTCTTTGGTCGAGCGCGAGGCGGATATTCTGGAAGACAGCATTCGTCTGATCGATACGCATCATGATGCAAGCGAAGGCAGCATGTGTCGGGTGTCGCTGGCGCCATGCTCGCCTTTTTCGGTCAGTCAGAACCTGATGCGCGACAGCGCTATTCTGGCGCGCGACAAGGGCGTGATGCTGCATACCCATCTGGCCGAGAACGACGAGGACGTCCGCTATTCCCTGGAGAAATTCGGCTGTCGCCCGGGGCAATACGCCGAAGACTTGGGGTGGGTCGGGGATGACGTCTGGTTTGCCCATGTCGTCAAACTGGATGCGCAAGAGATTGATTTGTTTGCAAAACATCGCACCGGCGTCGCCCATTGCCCGTGCTCAAACTGCCGTCTTGGCTCAGGTATCGCTCCGATCCGCGAGATGCGGGACGCGGGTGTTCCTGTAGGGCTTGGCGTGGATGGATCGGCCAGCAACGACAGCGGCAACCTCATGAGCGAGGCGCGTCAGGCGATGTTGTTGCAGCGGGTGGCCAAGGGCGCGGATGCCATGTCTGCACGCGAGGCGCTGCATATCGCGACACGCGGTGGTGCCGAGGTTCTGGGGCGTCACGATTGCGGGCAAATTGCCGTTGGAAAACGCGCAGATATCGCGATGTGGAACATCACCTCGATTGAAATGGCAGGCAGTTGGGATCCAATTGCGATCCTTCTGGCGGGGCCTCAGAAAGTGCACAATCTGTTGGTAGAAGGTCGCCAGATTGTGCGCGATGGAATTTTGACAACCGTTGACCTTCCATTAGCAATTGAACGTCAAAATAACCGTGTGGGGGCCTTGCTGGAGTAAGTTCATGCGGGCCATGGGTCTAAAAACAATTCTTCTGGCGGCTATTTTGGTCACCGGTCTTTTCAGCCTTGCCCAGGCTGGATCCGGTCGGGACGTGGTTGCGATGACAAATACGTTTCGCGCCTCAAACAATTTGCCGGCTTTGACACCGTCGCCTTTGCTTGAGGCGATCGCCGCAGCGCATGGATCGGATATGCGGCGCAACGGGTTCTTCTCGCACCAAGGATCCGATGGCAGCACAATCGGTGATCGAGCGCTGCGCAACGGGTATAACTATTGCCTGATTGCCGAGAATATCGCGGTGGGTCAGCGTACTGCCAAACGGGTCACGCAGGCCTGGATTAAATCTCGTGGGCATCGCAGAAACATGCTGAATTCCGATGTTACGGAAATCGGCGTGATACAGGCGGGCAAATATTGGGTGATGGTGCTGGGGCGGCGGTGCTAGCGTTAGGCGCGCTTGCCGTTGATCCAGACCGCCTCGATTGCGCGGTCATCGCCCATCATGATGGTCGGAAACACGCTTTCCCAGAACTCATTCGCGTTGTCCACACGTTGTGAAATTGCATCCGTGGACGACAGGTTCAGCACAACAAGGTCGGCCTCAAGCCCCGGCGCAACATTGCCGATCTTATCCTCTAGATGCAGCGATTTCGCAGAGCCCTGTGTGGCCAGCCACAGTAGTTGCGCCGCGTGCAGGGGCGTGTGGCGCAACTGGCCGATTTCATAGGCCGCCGCCATGGTGCGCAGCATGGAAAAGCTTGATCCGCCCCCCGTGTCTGTGGCGAGCCCAACCGAAATGCCGCGCGCTTTCAGTCCTGCCATGTCAAACAGGCCCGATCCGATAAACGTGTTAGACGTCGGGCAGTGCACAACAGCCGCACCGACCTCGTTCAGGCGGCTGATCTCGCGCTCTTCAAGGTGGATCGCGTGACCATACAGCCCACGGCCGCCCAACAGGCCGAATTTCTCATAGGTGTCCAGATAGTCGCGTGCGTCAGGATATAGTCCCATGACCCATTCGATTTCATCGGTCTGCTCAGACAGGTGCGTCTGCATCAGACAATCCGGATGTTCCGCCCACAAGTCGCCCAGCATCTGCAATTGTTCGGGCGTTGATGTCGGAGAGAAACGGGGCGTAATCGCATAGGTGATCCGGCCCACACCGTGCCAGGTGTTAATCAAGTATTTGCTTTGGTCATAAGCGTCTTGCGCCGTGTCGCTTAACCCCTCAGGCGCGTTGCGATCCATACAGGTCTTGCCCGCAACAATCCGCTGGCCCCGGCCTTGAGCGGCCTCAAACAGAGCCTCCACAGACCCCGGATGGATCGTGGCATAGCTGGCAACGGTGGTTGTGCCGTGCTGTTTGGTCAGGTCCAGATAGCGATTTGCGATTTCGCTGGCATAGGCGCGATTGCCGAACCGCATTTCTTCGGGGAAGGTATAGGAATTCAGCCAGTCGATCAGACGTTTGCCCCAACTCGCGATCATGGCGGTTTGTGGATAATGCGCATGGGCGTCCACAAACCCAGCCATAATCAGGCTTTGCCCATAGTCTACGGTCTCGGCCAAAGGGTGCAGGGCGCGCAGTGTCTCGCGGTCTCCGACTGCGGCGATTTTGCCGTCTCGCAGCAAAACAGCGCCCTGACGGATATGTTGGGCTGCGTCTTCGATCGGTACCTGGAACGGATCAGCGCGAAAGCTGAGAACCTGTCCCAAAAGCAAAACTGTGTCGGTCATCGTTAATTCCCTCTTGCTGGCAACCTAACTTGCCGCGGCGGGGGCGTAAATTGCTGGGGTACCATTGAATTTCGGACACAGCTTCAATTAAGGTCAGAAAATAAGAACGTCCGGGGCAAAAGGAGGCGCGCCATGAGTGAAACAGAGCAAATCACGCCGCCAATTCCCCTTGAGGACGAAGACTATAGCCTCGACAGCAAAACCGTTTCTGCGGTCCTTTTTGCGCTCGAGACATCTGACCGCGACCGCCTTGTTGCGCTGCTGGACGATATGCATGCGGCCGACATCGCGGACCTTCTCGAGCAGGTCAACGCCTATGACCGACGTCGGTTAATCCAGCTCTATGATCGTGAGTTTGACGGGGAAATCCTGTCAGAACTCGAAGAAAGTCTGCGCGAGGATGTAATTTCCGTGCTGCGGCCGGAAACGTTGGCCGAAGCCGTGCGGGACATGGATTCAGATGACGTTGTCGATCTGGTCGAGGATTTGGACAACGAACAGCAAGAGGCCATCCTCGAGGTTCTGGAAGACGCCGACCGGGTCGCAGTCGAGCAGGCGCTGAGCTATCCAGAGTTTTCGGCGGGTCGCTTGATGCAGCGCGAAACTGTCTGGGCGCCAGAGCACTGGACGGTGGGCGATGCCATTGATTACATGCGTAATTCCGAGGAACTGCCGGAACAGTTCTATCACGTGATCCTCGTCGATCCACGTATGCGACCCGTGGCCAATGTCACGCTTGGCAAAATCATGGGGTCTCCGCGCGAGGCGCCGTTGAAGAACCTTTCTGAAGAGATGTTTCAGGTCATTCCGGTGGCGCAGGACGAGGGCGAGGTGGCCTATGCGTTCAACCAATACCACCTGATCTCTGCGCCCGTGGTGGACGAGGACGACCGACTGATCGGTGTGATTACAATCGACGATGCGATGGCCGTTCTGGATGAGGAACACGAAGAAGACATTCTGCGTCTTGCCGGGGTCGGTGACGAAAGCTCGCTATCTGACAGCGTTCTAGAGACCACAAAACAGCGCATACCTTGGCTGGCGGTGAACCTTGTGACCTCGATTCTGGCGTCCCTGGTGATCGCGCAGTTCGAAGCCACGATTGCGCAGTTTGTGGCCCTTGCGGTACTGATGCCTATCGTGGCCTCGATGGGGGGCAACGCGGGTACGCAGTCCCTGACGGTTGCCGTGCGTGCACTTGCGACCAAAGACTTGACCAGCTCGAACCTGTGGCGTGTGGTCTCGCGCGAGGCCTTGGTGGGGCTGTTTAACGGTGTGGTGTTTGCCATCGTGATGGGCATCGTCGGGGTTATCTGGTTTGGGACACCTATGCTGGGCGTAGTGATCGCTGTCGCCATGGTCATAAATCTGGTCGTGGCTGGACTTGCCGGCACAGGTATCCCCGTGCTTTTGGAAAAGATAGGCGTTGATCCGGCTCTTGCCTCTGGTGCGTTTGTGACAACCGTTACGGATGTGGTTGGTTTCTTTGCCTTTTTGGCGCTTGCGGGTGCTGTTTTACTGTAAGGACACCAGATGGATTTGACCGAGATTAAAGCGGCGGCACGCAAGTCGGCCTTTGCCCGACGCAAGGCGGCTTTTGGGGCGGGGTATCCGGCGCAATCTGCCTATCTGTCCGAGGTGCTCGCTGGCTATCGGGGTGTGCCTTTGGCGGGCTATATGCCGATCCGAACAGAGATCAATCCCATCGCTGCCATGGCCGAAGCAGCGGCGCACGGGCTGGTTGGCGTGCCAGTCATTCAAGACGCGGGACTGCCGTTGAAATTCTCGCGTTGGGAGCCGGATGGGGCGCTGAAAGATGGTCCGTTTGGTGCCAAAGTGCCCGTTGTGGACGATTATTTCGAGCCAGAGATCCTGATCGTGCCGCTGGTTGCATTTGACGCGCGCGGCGGGCGTTTGGGGTATGGCGGAGGCTTTTATGACCGCACGCTAGAGCTCTTGCGTGCCAAACGCGCGACGCTGGCCATCGGCTTTGCCTTTGGCGCGCAAGAGGCCGATGACTTGCCATTGGAAGACACCGATCAACCCTTGGACATGATGGTCACAGAAGCAGGCATTCGAGACTTCAAACGCTAAAATTTACTCATTTTCGCCAATTGATGGCGGATTGCGTGACTAGAGCCTTGCTCTGAATGGCCCACAGCGATAGGGCAAACACCCATGAAAATTCTGTTTTTAGGTGATGTTGTCGGGCGCGCGGGGCGTGCTGCGCTCACCGAACATCTGCCTCGTCTGCGCAAAGAGTGGCGCTTGGATTTTGTCATCGTGAATGGTGAGAACGCCAGCAATGGCATGGGGCTTTCCGGTCAGCACGCCAATGTGATTTTCGAGGCGGGTGCCGATTGCATCACGTTGGGCGATCATGCCTTTGATCAAAAAGACATGATGCAGCACATCCAAGACGACAACAGAATAATACGCCCCCTGAACTATGCCTCGGGCGATGTCCCCGGGCGCGGGCATCGTATCTTTGATGTGCGAGGCAAGAAAATCCTTGTTTTGCAGGCGCTTGGGCAGGTTTTCATGAAGCGTCCTTTTGCGGATCCGTTTTCCACGGTCGAACGTGTTTTGAAGGCACATCCGCGGGGTGGGCTGGTGCAGGCCATCGTGGTGGATATGCATTGCGAAGCCACGTCCGAAAAAATGGGCATGGCGCATTTCTGCAATGGCAAGGCCAGCCTTGTTGTTGGAACGCATACCCATGTGCCAACCGCAGACGCTCAGATCTTGGACAAGGGCACTGCGATGCTGTCAGATGCTGGAATGTGCGGGGACTACAATTCTGTCATTGGCATGGAAAAAGCCGAACCAATGCGCCGTTTCGTGACCGGCATGCCCAAAAACCGGTTCACACCAGCCACGGGCGAAGCAACGCTCAGCGGCGTCTATGTCGAGACCGACGACAGATCCGGCGCGGCCACCCGTATCGAGATGGTGCGTCAGGGCGGTCGGTTGCAGCAGGCAGGCCCAGACCCCGTTTAAGCCAGACCCCGTTTAAGCTTGTCACTCCTGACAGGTTGTTTGATGGTTAAGGGGAGCATCCCCTGAGGACACCATGGATTTTTTTGCGTTTACTCAAACTCAACAGGCGATCATCACGTTGGTGACGGTCGCCGTGATGTTCGCCTTGTTTGTACGCGAGGTGTTTCCCACCGAAGTGGTTGGGATTGCTGGCGTCGCGACGCTGTTAATACTGGGGGTCTTGCCCTATGAAGGCGCGTTGACCGTGCTGTCAAACCCGGCCCCTTGGACAATTGGGGCCATGTTCATCGTGATGAGCGCCCTTGTGCGCACCGGCGCACTGTCCAGTTTCACGCATTTGGCGGACAGGCAAGCAAAGTCCAATCCGAAATTGGCCATTGCGATGTTGATGATCTTTGTGATTGTCGCCTCTGCCGTGGTGTCCAACACACCGGTTGTGGTGGTGATGATCCCGGTTTTCATCCAGCTGGCGGGCACTTTGGGCGTTGCGCCCAGCAAGCTGCTGATCCCCCTCAGCTATGCCGCCATTCTGGGGGGAACGCTGACCCTGATCGGGACGTCTACCAATCTTTTGGTGGACGGCGTTGCGCGGGCGCAGGGGCTTGCGGGGTTCTCGATCTTTGAGGTCACCCCGCTGGGGATCATTCTGGTGGTCTGGGGCATGATCTATCTGCGCTTTATTGGCCCGCATCTGCTGCCTGAACGGGATTCCATGGCCGGGCTTTTGGGCAATCGCAAGGATATGAAATTCTTTACCGAAGCCGTTGTGCCGCCTGACTCAAACCTGATTGGGCGCGAAGTCACCGGCGTGCAGCTGTTCAAACGCGACGGCGTGCGCCTGATTGACGTTCTGCGGGGCGATGCGTCGTTGCGTCGAAACCTGAAAGGGGTCGAACTGCAAGTCGGCGACCGCGTGGTGCTGCGTACGAAAATGACAGAACTGCTCAGCCTGCAGCGGGACAAGTCGCTGAAACGTGTGGATCAGGTCTCGTCGGTTGAAACAACAACGGTCGAAGTGCTGATCACGCCCGGCTGTCGCATGGTGGGGCGCGCCCTTGGGGGGATGCGTCTGCGGCGGCGTTACGGGGTTTATACAATCGCCGTGCACCGCAGCAATCAGAACATCGGCAGGCAGCTTGACGAGCTGGTGGTGCGCGTAGGCGATACATTGCTACTGGAAGGCGCGCCAGAAGACATTCAGAGGCTGGCGGCAGACATGGATATGGTGCAGGTCAACCAACCGGTCGAGCGCGAGTACCGTCGCGGGCAGGCGCCGATTGCTTTGCTGGCTTTGCTGGGCATCGTTGCCTTGGCGGGCCTTGGCGTCGCGCCGATTTTCTTGTTGTCTGTGATCGCTGTGGCCGTTGTGCTTGTCACCCGCTGTATTGACGCAGACGAAGCATTTGCCGCCGTCGATGGCCGTCTGCTGGCCCTGATTTTCTCGATGCTGGCCATTGGGGTCGCCTTGCAGACCTCGGGCGCAGTGACGCTGATTGTCGAGGCGATTGCCCCCTGGCTGAAGGGCTTGCCGCCGTTCTTTCTGGTTTGGGCGATTTATCTGCTGACGTCGATTTTGACAGAAATGCTGTCCAACAATGCGGTGGCAGTCGTGGTCACGCCGATTGCCATGGGGCTTGGAGAGGCCATGGGCTTTGACGTGCGCCCGCTGGTGATTGCCGTCATGGTGGCCGCATCCGCCAGTTTCGCAACACCCATCGGCTATCAGACCAATATGCTGGTTTATGGCCCTGGCGGGTATCGGTTTACCGATTTCATGCGCGTTGGGATCCCGCTTAATCTGTCGGTGGGCCTGCTTGCGAGTGCGCTTATTCCTTTGATGTGGCCGCTGTAAGGGGCGTTGCCCCTCTGCCTTTGGCCTCACCCCAGGATATTTCTTGCAAGAGAAAGGCTTAGAGCGGCCCGAAGATCAGGATCAGCGGGATTGAAACGGCGACCACGAGGATCTCGAGGGGCAGGCCCATGCGCCAGTAGTCTCCGAACCGGTAGCCTCCGGGCCCAAGGATCAGGGTGTTGTTCTTGTGTCCGATGGGCGTGAGAAAGGCTGCAGAGGCGGCAACGGCCACAGCCATCAGAAACGGATCCGGTGACGCGCCAAGCGAGGTGGCCATATGAATGCCCACGGGGGCGGCAACGATGGCGGTTGCGGTGTTGTTGAGCACATCGCTGAGGGTCATGGTGACCACCATCAGAACAGTCAGAATGGCCCAGGCGGGCAGCCCTTCGGTCAGGGCAACCAGTGAGCCTGCTATCAGCTCGGTGCCCCCGGCGTCCTCTAGTGCGGCGCCCAAGGGGATCATCGAGCCAAGCAGCACCACGACGGGCCATTCGATCTGGGTGTAAAGTTCGGATAAGGGTACGATTTTTGTTAGCACATAGGCGGCAACCACAAGGCCGAGCGCGATAGGCAAATAGAGCAGGCCGACCGCTGATGCCGCGATTGCGGCGGCGAAAAGTGCGATGGCCAGCCAGGATTTCTGATCGGCCGTCACCTGGAGGCCGCGATCCGCAAGTGGCAGGCAGCCGAGCCAGTCGGTGATGTCTTCGCCGCGATCTTTTGGGGTGAGCAAAAGCAGGATGTCGCCGGTTTTTAAAGGCGTTTTGCGCAGGTGTTTGGTGATCCGCTGCCCATTGCGGGACAGCCCCATCAGGATGGCGCCCTGGCGCCAGGCTAGCCCGATGCGCTCGGCGGTCTTGCCGGTGATGCGCGAGGTTTCGGGGACGACCACCTCGATCATGTCCAAACCGTCGCCAGCAGCCTTCAGGTGTTGTTCCCGTTTGTCTTCGGCAAATCGCAATCCGGTGGCCGTGCGGAATTCGTCAAGGGCATCGGGGGTGGCCTCAAGCAGTAAGGTGTCGCCTGCACGCAATGTGCTGTTGCGTGCGGAGCCATAGCGCCGCCGCCCGTCGCGGCTGAGGCCAATGATCGCGACATCTGCCTGCGCTGCCTGCTGATCCAGATCTGCCAGACGCGTTCCGATCAGTTTGTGATCCTCGGGCACCGTGAGTTCCGCCAGATACTCTGTCAGATCGGTCAGGGCGCTGCCGGCATCATCGCGTTTGGGGATCAAACGCCAGCCAAACAGCGCGACAAAGGCCAGACCAATCAGTGCGGTCAGCCCTCCCACAGGTGCGAAATCAAACATGCGAAAAGGGGTGCCCAGTGTGTCTTCGCGGATTGAGGCGATGATGATGTTGGGGGGCGTGCCAATCAGCGTGGCCATGCCGCCAAGGATCGTCGCAAAAGACAGGGGCATCAGCGACAGGCCGGGGCTGCGCGAGGCTTTGCGGGCGGTCTGGATGTCGACGGGCATCAAGAGAGCCAGCGCCGCAACATTGTTCATAAAGGCTGACAAAACACCGCCAACGCCGCCCATGATGGCGATATGGGTGCCAAGGGCGCGTGTGCTGTCCACCAAGGTACGGGTGATCATGAACACGGCGCCTGATCGCACGAGCCCGGCCGAAACAACCAGAACCAGCGCCACAACAAGCGTCGCCGGGTGGCCAAAGCCAGAGAAGGCGTCTTTTTCAGGCACCACGCCCAGGACGACGCCCGCTAGCAGCGCACAAAACGCCACGAGGTCATAGCGAAATCGCCCCCACAGCAAGAGGCCAAAGACCACGCCGAACAGGGCAAAAAGGATGATCTGGTCTTGGGTTAACTCTGTGCTCATGGTCGCCTCGATCCCGTTGTGATCTGAGTTTGCCAAGCCACGGCTTTCATGCAAGGGGAAAAGCCACCTGCGGCGCGCCTTGAGGCTGTGGTTGGGTTGCGCTATAGGAGGCGAAACGAGATCAAAGACGGGGCATCTGCCATGGCTGGCCATAGTAAATGGGCAAATATTCAGCACCGCAAAGGGCGTCAGGACGCCGCGCGGTCCAAGCTTTTTTCCAAGCTTGCCAAAGAAATCACAGTGGCGGCGAAGATGGGGGATCCTGATCCCGATAAAAATCCGCGTCTGCGTCTGGCGGTGAAAGAAGCCAAAAGTCAGTCCGTTCCCAAGGATGTGATCGAGCGCGCGATCAAGAAAGCGATTGGCGGGGATGCTGAAAGCTATGACGAGATCCGCTATGAGGGCTATGGCCCCAATGGTGTGGCTGTGATCGTTGAAACCATGACCGACAACAAGAACCGCACAGCATCCACTGTGCGCTCTACGTTCTCGAAAAATGGCGGCAACCTCGGCGAAACCGGGTCGGTTGGATTTATGTTTGAGCGTAAGGGCGAGGTGATTTACCCGGCCGATGCGGGCGATGCAGACGATATCATGATGTCTGCCATTGAAGCGGGTGCTGAGGATGTCGAAAGCTCTGAGGATGGCCACATCATCTATTGCGCAGACACCGACCTGAATGACGTGTCCAACGCGCTGGAAGCGGATCTGGGCGAATCTGAGTCGACCAAACTGATCTGGAAGCCAACCACCACGACCGAACTGGGTCTGGAAGATATGCAGAAACTGATGAAGCTGGTGGATGCCTTGGAAGATGATGATGACGTGCAGCGCGTCACCACGAACTTTGAGGCCACCGACGAAGTCATGGCGCAGCTGTAAGCCACGCCATTTCAAGATACTTCAGGCAAAGCCGTCCTTTTGGGCGGCTTTATCTTTTGGTGATGATGCCTGCGTCCAGCAATTCGTTCTTATGCGGATACCACAGCGCGCGGCGATCGTCTTGAAAGTAGCGCTCGATGAAGCGGCTATCGATCTGCTGCTGCTCAAAGAATCTTTGATCCTGCAGTCTTTCGACATCGGCTTCGGCATAGGGCATCAGCTGTTTGAAATCCAAACCATAGCGGTGAAAACCAAGCTGGGCACCGGGACCTAATGTGCGATTGGCACCAGCGGTAAAGGCCAACAGACAGCTCGAGCTGCATTCGATGGCGACATGTGTGTCCAGCCCATATTGCAGCACGCGTTGCGCAAACCGGCGGGCTTCGTAAAGATTGCCGCCCGGGCTGTTCAAGGTAATCTGCTGCAAATCAGGTGATTGCGACATCAGGGGTTCAAGCTCGTTCATCATGCCCGATGACATGATGCCATCATAGGTCAACACGCGCCCGTCCAGTGACAGGTGCATGCGGAACCTTTTGGGAGGCGCGCGAGTTTCCAGAATGGACGGCGAATTATCGGTCGTTGTGCGCGCCGAGCGGTTGCCCGACAGGGCGGCATCAACAACCATGAAGGCCTGAAACCACAAGACAAAGGTCACCAGCCCGGCGACCACATATCCAACGGATGCGCCAACGATGGTCCAGAACCTGCCGGTATCATTATAAAACAGGCTGGCTGCATTGACGAAGCGGACGACCTGATAGGCAAACACAAACAGGTCCGCAATGATGATCAGTGCAAACGGCCAGGCAGTCCGGGACGCGAAGGACAAAAGCACTATGAACACGCCGATCATACCAAGGCGCAACAGCAGGCCAGTCACCCATAAGGCGCTGGAAAAACTGGGCCCCATCCTTTCGGCATAGGTATTGATCGCACTCATGATGCACCTTTCAAAAACCACTACTCGTTTGGGGTGATTCTGCATGTCGATCTGGCAGGAATGTGGCAAGTTCTTGCGCGCAGTTTGACAATTGCCACGGGGCCGCGCGCCGTTGCATGGGGGGATCCAGAGTGCTAGGCCTGAGCCAAGGTACAGGGCGCGCGCAGCCACAACGCCTCTGGGTAAAACAAGACGTATCGACGGGTGACAGGGCTATGATTTCATCTTTGACGGCGGGCTTTGCTCTGGGCCTTTCTTTGATCCTGGCCATTGGGGCGCAGAACTCTTTTGTTCTCAGGCAAGGGTTACGCGGAGAGTTTGTGCTGCCGGTCGTTCTGACCTGTGCAATTTCCGATGCCATTCTTATTGTTGCAGGCGTCGCGGGTTTTGGTGCTTTGGTCGAGGCCGCGCCCTTTGCTGTTGATATCGCACGCTGGGGCGGGGCGGCGTTCTTGTTTGTCTATGGTGCGATGAAGTTCATGTCGGCCTATCGCGGAGGCAGCGCGCTGGCGGCAGAGGGGGGCAAGACGCCCAAGCTGGGGGCGGCGATCGCCACCTGTTTGGCGCTGACTTGGGCAAACCCGCATGTTTACCTTGATACTGTGGTTTTATTGGGGGGGCTGTCTGCGCAGTTTGAAGATGCGCGCCTGTTTGCGGTGGGTGCGGTCTGTGCCAGCTTTTCGTTCTTTTTCGCGCTTGGCTATGGGGCGGCGTTGCTGCGCGGGTTCTTTACCAATCCGTTGTCATGGCGTCTGTTGGATGTCTTGGTCGGCGTGACGATGTGGGCCATCGCCGTCAGCCTAGTGACCCACGCCTAGCCTGCTTTCAGCATCAAATCCGCAACGCGGCGCGCTTCTTTCTGGGCGGCAGCCGCATTCACTGGTCTGCGCGACATTGCTGCTTCTAGCCAGACGCCATCCATATAGGCCTGTAGCGCCTGCTGTACGGTATCCAGACGGGTCTTAGGCAGCAACTGACTGAGTTCAGCGCGGAAGTGGCTGGTGACGCGCTGGCGATTGATGCGCTGCAACCGGGCGAGCCCCTCGTGATAGGGCGCATTGGCCCAGAACTGCAGCCAGATCGCACAGGTTTCCGGCGTGAACAGCGCCTCGTCAAAGTTGGCATCCAATTCCGCCATCAGCCTGTCATAGGGCGTTTGCGTCCCCGCCAGATTGCGCAGATTGGCAGCCTTCAGGGTGCGCAGGATCCGCAGCATCATGGCCTGAATCAACTGATCCTTCGACCCGAAGTAATAGTTAATGCTGGCAGCGGTCGACCCGGCTTCTTTGGCGATATCCGTCATTGTGACCTGAGCATATCCACGCTCGGCCACGGCGCGAATGGCGGCGTCGATCAGTTCTTCGTGGCGGATGTCGCGAATGCGTCTTTTGCTCATATCCTGTCTATACCCTTTATTCGTCAGGGGTTAACGCAAAAAACGCGTGGCGTTTCGTCAAAAATTAAATGACCATTTAAATTTTTGATTTGCTGTTTAAGATTCGCATTGCTAGGGTCTGACCCACCTTGGGCAGCGGCGGTTGCAAACGCGCACTCAGGCATATGAACCCCGTCCGAAGTGACGCGGCAGTACAAATTGGGCCCGACAATAGGAGACCGAGCTATGCGTGCAGATTATGTGATTGTTGGAGCGGGCTCTGCCGGATGCGCTATGGCGTACCGACTGTCTGAGGCCGGAAAATCCGTCATTGTGATCGAGCATGGTGGATCTGATGCGGGGCCATTGATCCAGATGCCCGGCGCGCTGAGCTATCCGATGAACATGAGCCTCTATGACTGGGGGTATCAGTCTCAACCGGAGCCTCATCTGGGCGGTCGGCGACTTGCGACGCCACGGGGTAAGGTGATTGGCGGATCCAGTTCCATCAATGGAATGGTTTATGTACGCGGGCATGCAGGGGACTATGATCATTGGGCCGCCAGCGGCGCGCAGGGGTGGTCCTATGCGGATGTGTTGCCTTACTTCAAACGCATGGAAACATGGCATGAAAGCGGGCAGGGCGGTGATCCGGAATGGCGCGGCAAAACCGGACCGCTTCATGTGTCCCGCGGTCCGCGCGACAACCCGCTGCACGCAGCATTCGTCAAGGCGGGTGAACAGGCAGGCTATCCTGTGACGTCTGATTACAATGGCGAGCAGCAAGAGGGCTTTGGCCCGATGGACATGACGGTCTATAAGGGGCGTCGTTGGTCTGCGGCCAATGCCTATCTGAAGCCTGCATTGAAACGCGAGAACTGCACGTTGGTGCGGGGGCTGGCGTGTAAGGTCGTGATGGAAGACGGGCGCGCGACCGGGGTTCAAATTGAACGCCAAGGCAAAACAGAGGTCATCCATGCCTCAACCGAAGTGATCCTTGCGGCCAGCTCTTTGAACTCACCAAAACTGTTGATGTTGTCGGGCATTGGTCCGGCCGCGCATCTGGCAGAGCATGGGATCGACGTTGTGGCAGATCGGCCCGGCGTCGGGCAGAACCTGCAGGATCACCTTGAGCTGTATCTGCAGATGGCCTGCACGCAACCGATCACCTTGTACAAATACTGGAACCTTTTGGGAAAAGCCTGGGTTGGGGCGCGGTGGCTGTTCAGCAAATCTGGCGTCGGGGCCTCTAATCAGTTTGAGTCCGCGGCCTTCATCCGCTCGAAGGCCGGGGTGCAATATCCTGATATTCAATACCATTTCCTGCCCATTGCGGTCCGTTACGACGGGCAGGCGGCATCCGAGGGGCACGGCTTTCAGGCCCATGTTGGCCCCATGCGCAGCGGTTCGCGCGGCGAGGTCACGCTGGCCAGTTCAGACCCCAAAGACGCGCCAAACATTTTGTTCAACTATATGTCCACCGAGCAAGACTGGGAGGATTTCCGCACCTGCATACGCCTGACCCGCGAGATCTTTGGGCAAGAGGCTTTTGCGCCCTTTGTGAAACATGAAATCCAGCCCGGCGCGGCGTTGCAATCGGATGAAGAGCTGGATGGCTTTATCAGAGAACACGTCGAAAGCGCCTATCACCCCGGTGGCACCTGCCGCATGGGGGCGGTGGATGATCCGACCAGCGTTGTGGATTCTGAATGTCGCGTCATCGGCGTGGATGGCCTGCGCGTTGCAGACAGCTCGATCTTTCCGCGCATCACAAATGGCAACCTGAACGGGCCGTCGATTATGACGGGCGAAAAGGCCTCGGATCACATTCTTGGACGCTCACTGCCTGCCGCCAATGATCGCCCGTGGTTCCACCCGGATTGGGAAACCGCGCAGCGTTAAAGCCCCAGATCGGTCAGGGCCATATGGTTCAGGATCTGGGATATCACCCCATGGGACCAGATATTGACGTGGTTGGCATCAGGCACCATCAGCAAGCGTTTTTTGTCACTTTGGGCCGCGTCAAATACGGCGCGACCTTTGTTTGATCGCACGACCTGATCCTGCACGCCGTGGACAACGATCAAGGGAAG
This sequence comes from Cognatishimia sp., assembly GCF_964229375.1. Lineage (GTDB taxonomy): Bacteria > Pseudomonadota > Alphaproteobacteria > Rhodobacterales > Rhodobacteraceae > Cognatishimia. Next base: position 5,351 of record NZ_CAXREH010000070.1, on the reverse strand, counting down.
GTCCACCGACGTTTTGACACGGGTGAGGCTGTCCCAATCATCCATGAACCGCGCCACAAATGATCCGGGCGGGCCAAACATCGTCTTGGCCATATCGGGAATTGAGGTGAACGGCGCTTCCAGGATGACACCAGTTGGTAATGTCGTCCTGTCGTTTGGGGCGGTGGACAGGTTTTCGATAAGGCCCAAAGCGACCGCCGACCCCAGACTTTCCCCATAGATTACAAGGCGCTGGCTGGGGCCGATCTTGTTGCTCAGCCAGTCATAACCCGCGCGCATGCTTGTGATGATGGCCTCTTCGCGGGGGCTGCCTGCGCTGCCGGAACTGCCCGGATAGGCCTGTGCAAAGATGCCAAAACCTGCGCGGATCAACCGGTTAAAGCGCCCGGTGCGGTCCGCCAGATTGCCGGCGTTTCCATGCAGGTAAACTACAATCGGTTTGCCGCGCTTGGGTGGCACGTACCACGTGACGACTCGGCCCAAAGGCCCGTCCAGATCGTGGACCTCGACATGAGGCAGATAGGTCTGAGACGGCGCCTCTTCCGTGGGGTCGAAAGTGTAGAGAATGGTGTCGTTCGTCTGGTCGAGAACTTTCTCAACGCCCAAGGCCAAAAAGCCCAAAATCAGAAATGCAAAGGCGAAAAAGCGGATCATTTTGTGTCTCAATAGCGATTTAAAAATAGAAGCTTACAAAGCAATCCGGCGCTAGCCGACCTCATATGGCAAAACGCCCCGTTCGTTTTCCCGGATCATCAGTTTGCGCTCTAGCGGCGGCACCGAGCGCTGGTGACAATCGGGGCGTTCGCAGATCCGGCACGAGATCCCGATCGGTTGGAAAGAGGCCGCGTTGGACACGTCCATATTGTCGGCATAGACCATGCGGTCGGCGTGTTTGATCTCGCATCCCAATGCAATCGCGTACCGGCGCACCGGCGCGCCATAGTGACCGCCGGATTTCGACACATCCCGCGCCAGCGAGAAGTACCGCACACCGTCCGGGGTTTCCGCAAGCTGTCGCAAAAACCGTCCGGGCGTTTCAAAGGCGCGGTGCACGTTCCACAGCGGGCAGGCCCCGCCAAACCGCGCAAATTGCAGCCGTGTGGCAGAGTGGCGTTTCGTGATTGTACCGGCCTGATCGACCCGCACGAAAAAGAAGGGAATCCCTTTGTTTCCAGGGCGTTGCAGGGTCGACAAACGGTGCGCGACTTGTTCGATCGAGGCCCCGAACTGGTTGGACAACAGTTCAAGGTCGTGCCGATGATCTTGCGCGGCGGCGTGAAACCTCTGATAAGGCATCAGGGCCGCTCCGGCGAAGTAATTCGCAAGGCCAATCTTGGCGATATCGCGCGATGTTTCAGATTGGAACTTGGCCAGGTCCAGCGTCGCTTCCAGCAATGAGTTGCGCTGAAGCAGCGCGACCTGCAACAGCATCTGAAAGCACTGCGTCGCCAGCGAGGCGCGCGCAGATATTGAAAGCGTCTTGGTGGCTTGATCGTATTGGCGCAGCGGCCCTGTATCGCTCAACCGAACTGAAACGCCTACGTGATGCAGCGCATCCTCTGCCGCCGCCCGCATCGAGGATTTCGCCTCGGCTGACTTGGCGAAATTCTCGGCAGCGTGGTCCACGGCATCGATGTAGTTGTCGCAGTAGTGGAAAAAGTCGCGCACCTCGTCCCATGGGCTTGGCTGCATCCGAAATTCTTGCCGCCCGAGGGCATCATCCAGCGAGGCAAGCCGTTCATGGGTTTCGCGATAGGTGTGATGCAGTTTCAGAAACGCGCGGGCAAGCGCAGGGGCGTTTGAGGCCGACAGCCGAATATCCGCCAGGGGCACATCGCTGTCTGCCAGGGCCGGATCTGCAAGCGCTTCGCGCAGATCGCTGACCAATCGCTCGGAATCGCCTGTCGAGAGTTCTGTGACGTCGATGCCGAACTCTTGGGCCAAGGCCAGAACAACCGTTGTTGAAACCGGCCGGTTGTTGTTTTCCATCTGATTGAGATAGGGCAGGGACACGCCAAGTTTGCCTGCAAAGTCCCGTTGTGTCAGGGACACGCGGTTGCGGATTTCCCGCAGTTTCGCGCCGGCATAAAGTTTCTGTGTCGCCATGGCGTGCCTCGTGATTTGCAACTTAGCTTGCGTCGAAGCATAGGTTTGCAAATCCGAGGATGCTAGCCCTGAAGTCGTCTTTCGCGACGAATTGTCAGCAATATGGCCACCAATGCGGCCAGTGCTGTAGCCAGCATCAACAGCAACAAAGAGAAGGGGTTGGGCCAGAATTCGATCACAACGCCTGCCAAGGCTGACAGCCCCGCGCCGCCGCCAATCATGATGGCGCTCGCCAGTCCCGAGGCGGTGCCCGCAAGGTGCGGCCGAACAGACAAGGCCCCTGCGGTTGCGTTGGGGATGACCATGCCGTTGCCCACGCCGACAAAGGTCATAAAGGCAAAAAAGCTAAAGGCACTGCCATATCCGGCGGCCACAAGCGTCAGTGACAGGCCCACGCCGACCGCGTTAACAAGCGATCCCCACAGCACCATGTTGTTTACGCCTATGCGTTGGGAATAGGTGCCAGAGAGATAGTTGCCGACGAAATACCCAATCGCGGGCGCACCGAAATAGAGGCCCACTTCGGATGGGTCGAGCGCGAAATACCCGCTGGCCACAAGCGGCGCGCCCCCGAGGTAGGCAAAGAACGCGCCTGATGCAAAGCCCGAGGCCAGGCTGTAACCCCAAAACCGGGGGCTGGTCAGAAGCTCGGGACATTGTTTGAACTGCGCACCCAATGTCAGACCGCTGCGCCGCTTGGTTTCGCCCAGATCGAAGTAAACCAAGACCAACGCCAGTGCGCCAGACGCAAACATCAGCCAGAAACTTGCGCGCCAGTCCCAGGTTTCTTCCAGCAATCCACCGAGGGCCGGGGCCACCATAGGGACCACCGACATGCCCATGGTCACAAAGCCGATCTTAGAGGCGGCCTCGGCGTCTTCGACGACGTCGCGCACGATGGCGCGGCTGAGAACCAGGCAGGTCGCGATGACGGCCTGCCCAATGCGGAAGATCAGAAATACGGTGGCGTTTGGTGCATAGATACAGCCCAAGGTACTGAGCAGGAACAGAAAAATACCGGCCATAAGGACCGGGCGACGCCCGATCTGATCCGAGATCGGCCCAATAAGCACTTGCAAAATGGCACTGGCGGCCAGATAGCCCGCCACGGAAAGCTGCATCACACTATAGTCGGTGTCGAAATAGATCGTCATGCCAGGCAGGCTTGGCAGGAAAATATTCATGATCATCGCACTCAGGCCTGCAAGCAGAATGAGTGTAGAGATATGAGGAGGTGATCTTCGACTTAAATACATAATAGGCACGCACTGTTGACCTGTTTAGTTGTAGGCAGCCGATTTCTTAAAGAGAAGAGTTTTTGCGACTCCAAGTTGTAAAAATGAACTAAATGGTTCAAATTTTGCAATTTTGCAATTTTCACGTATTGAGTTTGATGAGGTTTGCAAATTTGCGGGAAATACCTTTGCGATGCGGTGGGATAAGGCTATCACGACGTAACAGACCAAAGGGTGTGACATGGATAATATTCTTCAAGAACTCGAAGCGCGTCGTGAAACGGCCCGCTTGGGCGGTGGTCAGCGCCGCATCGACAGCCAGCACGCGCGGGCGAAACTGACTGCACGCGAACGCATTGAACTGCTTTTGGACGAGGGCAGCTTCGAAGAGTTTGACATGTTCAAAACCCACCGTTGCACAGAGTTCGGCATGGAAAACCAAAAGCCAGCGGGCGACGGGGTGATTACCGGCTGGGGAACGATCAACGGCCGTATGGTCTATGTGTTCTCGCAGGATTTCACGGTTTTTGGCGGCTCGCTGTCTGAAACGCACGCGCAAAAGATCTGTAAAATTCAGGATATGGCGGTCCAAAACGGCGCGCCGATCATTGGTCTGAATGACTCTGGTGGTGCGCGGATCCAAGAGGGTGTCGACTCTCTGGCAGGCTATGCCGAGGTGTTCCAGCGCAATATTATGGCATCAGGTGTCGTGCCGCAGATCTCTGTGATCATGGGGCCATGCGCGGGCGGGGCGGTCTATAGCCCTGCGATGACAGACTTTATCTTTATGGTCAAAGACACGTCCTACATGTTCGTCACAGGCCCCGACGTTGTGAAAACCGTGACCAATGAGGTGGTGACCGCCGAAGAGCTGGGCGGGGCCTCCACGCACACCAAGAAATCCTCTGTTGCCGATGGTGCGTTTGAAAACGACGTCGAAGCCCTGCGCGAGGTGCGCAACCTTGTGGACTTCTTGCCGCTGAACAACCGTGAGAAACCTCCGGTGCGTCCTTTCTTTGATGACCCGGCGCGGGTCGATGCGTCGTTGGACACTTTGGTGCCGGAAAACGCGAACACGCCTTATGATATGAAAGAGCTGATCCACAAAATTGCGGATGAAAGCGATTTCTATGAGATCCAGGAAGACTACGCCAAGAACATCATCACAGGTCTCATCCGTATGGAAGGCCAGACAGTGGGTGTTGTCGCGAACCAGCCGATGGTTCTGGCGGGCTGTCTGGACATCGACAGCTCTCGCAAGGCGGCACGGTTTGTGCGTTTCTGTGATTGTTTTGAAATTCCGATCCTGACGCTGGTCGACGTTCCAGGCTTTTTGCCAGGCACCAGTCAGGAATATGGCGGCGTTATCAAGCACGGCGCGAAACTGCTCTTTGCTTATGGCGAGGCAACGGTTCCGAAGGTGACGGTTATCACCCGCAAAGCCTATGGCGGGGCGTATGACGTTATGGCGTCCAAGCACCTGCGTGGTGATTTCAACTATGCATGGCCCTCTGCGGAAATCGCTGTGATGGGCGCGAAAGGGGCGACGGAAATCATTCATCGCGCCGATCTGGGTGACGCCGAGAAAATCGCGGCACACACCAAAAACTATGAAGACCGCTTCGCCAACCCCTTCGTGGCGGCCGAGCGTGGCTTTATTGACGAGGTCATCATGCCGCAATCTACCCGTCGTCGGGTAGCCCGCGCCTTTGCGTCGCTGCGCAATAAGAAACTCGAGAACCCCTGGAAAAAGCACGACAATATCCCGCTGTAAGCGGGGGTGCGTGCGCCAATAGGATCGTATCTGTGGCCAATTCAAAGTGGCATACCCTGCGGGATGGCGACGTGCTGACACTTGCGCGTCATCTGCCAGCACGTTTCGACGTTGCGGCGGAAACCACCCTGCGCGCGGGCTCTGCCACGCGGCTGGCACATCAGGTGCGCCAGGACATGTGGCGCGCGCTGCGGTCGTTGCGCGGGTTTTCTCCGGTTGTGCAGGTCACGCGCGGC
>NZ_CAXREH010000069.1:0-48416 GCF_964229375.1 Cognatishimia sp. | reverse complement strand
TTGTCCAAACGCAACTTTCGATGAATGGTTTTTGTTCGAACGCCGTAGCTCATAATTCGGTCAAATCAGCCAAAGTATCTGTTGTAACATAGACTACTTGGAATCGAATTTGATTGCACTGAATTCTGAAAGGTCACTGTGTACGAATTGTGTACAGAAAAATATGGCAAAGTGCACCACATGATCTTGTGGCGGTAGGGTAAAGTGCTGCGATATATTTTGGTTTTCGTGGAGGCGAGTACCGGAATCGAACCGGTGTACACGGATTTGCAATCCGCTGCGTCACCACTCCGCCAACTCGCCATCCGTGGTGTGACGTGGGCAATATCTGAACTCTGAGGCGCCTGCAAGAGCGAAGACGCGCCTTTTGTTGCGCAAGTCGTTGCGACCTCAGATTTATTGTGGCAAGAGAGGATAACGGAAAATGAACCGAAGAGTTTAGAATGTCAGACTACGCCACGCGTCGCACAGCTATGGTCGATACACAGATCCGGCCTTCCGATGTCACAAAGTTCCCGATCATCGAGGCGATGTTGACTGTCCCGCGCGAAGCTTTTGTGCCTATGGATATGCGTGAAGCCGCCTATATGGGCAAAAACCTTGATATGGGTGATGGTCGCGTGCTGCTTGAGCCGCGCACGTTGGCTAAGATGTTGGATGCGCTGGATATTCAACGCGACGAGCTGGTGCTGGATGTCGCACCGGGCCTTGGGTATTCCTCGGCTGTTGTGGCGCGGATGGCGGAAGCTGTTATCGCCGTTGAGGACTCAGAGGCGCGTGTCGAAGAAGCGCAGACGATCCTTGCGGAACACAACGTCGACAATGTGGTCGTTCAGGCTGGTCCACTGGCCGAGGGCGCTGCGGAACACGGCCCCTATGATGTGATTTTGGTGCAAGGTGGCATCGAAGAATTACCGAAATCTTTACCAGAACAGTTGAAAGATGGCGGTCGGATCGCATGTGTAGTGATGACCGGTGCATTGGGTGACGTTCAGATTGGGCAAAAACTGGACGGAGAGATCACCTGGCGTTCGATTTTCAACGCAGGGGCACCCGTATTGGAAGGCTTTGTGCGCGCACGGGCTTTCGCACTTTAAAGAAGAGCGGTTGCCTCTGGTGGCGGTCGTCTGGGATACGAGCAAAAGGGGCGCGCTCATGCGTGTAAAAGGGTTTTTTGGTAAAGCTGCGACTGGCGTTTTGGTTGCAGGTCTTTCTGTGTCGGTGGTCAAGGCAGATACTTTGGCGGATGCCATGGTGGGCGCATACAGCCATTCAGGTCTTTTGGAGCAGAACCGGGCGCTGCTGCGTGCCGCTGACGAAGGTGTCGCTCAGGCCAATGCAGCCCTGCGTCCTATTCTGAACTACGCGGCGACGGCTTCGACGGGCTATAATTCCGCCACAGGGTCTTCAAGCACCGCAACCGTGACTCTCAGCCTGTCTCAGCTGCTGCACGACTGGGGCAGCTCTCAGGCCGGGATCGAGGCGCAAAAGCAAACTGTTCTGGCCACCCGCCAGCAACTGATCGCGATTGAGCAAAGCGTGCTTTTGTCGGCGGTCGACGCCTATATGAACCTGCGTCGCGATACCGAAATCGTTGCCTTGCGCGAAAACAACCTTCGGGTCATCACACGCGAGCTGCGTGCCGCCAATGATCGCTTTGAAGTCGGGGAAATCACCCGTACCGATGTGGCCACCGCCGAAGCGCGGCTGGCAGGTGCCCGCGCCGAGCTGGCTGCCGCCCGAGGCACGTTGATGATGTCTGAGGAAATCTATGCGGCGGTTGTCGGCAAGCGTCCGGGCACTTTGTCGGCGCCCGGTGCGTTCCCTGCCACGGCGTCTTCTGCGTCTGCGGCAACCTCACTTGCTGTACGCAGCCACCCCGAGATGCGCGCTGCGCAGCATCAGGTGGCCGCGGCCGAAGCTGGTATCGCACAGGCCAAAGCCGCGATGCGTCCTTCGACATCGCTGAGTGCCAACCTTGGTTTCACGGACAACCTGAGCAGCCCAAGTGTTACGAATTCGCGGTCTCTGTCGATCACCACGTCTGGCCCAATTTATCAGGGCGGCTTGATCAGCTCTCGTCTGCGGCAGGCAATGGCGCAGCGCGATGCTGCGCGCGGTGGTCTGCATGCGACACGTCACAGCATTCGTCAGGGTGTCGGGATCGCCTGGGCACAGGTTCTGTCGGCACGTGCGCAGACGGCTGCCAGCCAGGAGCAGATCAGAGCTGCAGAAGTCGCCTTTGAAGGCGTTCGCGAAGAGGCCTCTTTGGGGTCGCGCACAACGCTTGACGTGCTGAACGCCGAGCAAGAGCTGCTGAACGCAAAGGCCAACGCTGTATCCGCGCAAAGTGCTGAATATACAGCGACTTACAGCTTGCTTGCCTCTATGGGCCTTTTGACGGTCGACCATCTGAACCTGCGGGTCAAACGCTATGATCCCGAAGCCTATTACAACCTTGTGAAATCTGCGCCAGTGTCGCGCAGCAAGCAAGGGGCTCAGCTGGACAAAGTGCTGAAGGCGCTTGGTAAGGAATAAACCAAAACGCACTTGTTGTTTCATCTTGCGTCTGCCGCTACACTGGCGGCAAGGCAAGAGTGGTACAATATGTCAGACCCTTTGAAAAAAGACGAAATAGAGGACGTCCTGTCCTCGATTCGCAGGCTTGTTTCCGAAGATGTGCGCAGTTTGGCGGAACCCGAAGCGGTGACGCCATCTGAAAAACCTGCGCAGGTTGCGGCGGATAAGTTGGTGTTGACGCCCTCGTTGCGCGTTGGTGAAGAGGCCGCAACAGAGGCCCCACGTCCTGAAACGACCGAAGATCTGGTGGCGCAGGAGGTTGCCAAAAGTCTGGCACAACCTCAGCCAGAAGCGGGCCCCCGCGTTCTGACCCTGTCCAAAACCGGCGCGGATGTGATCCAGCCAGAAGAACCTGTCGAGGCCAAAGAGCCGGAAACCAAAGAAGCAGAGCTTGCCGAGCCCGAGCTTGCCAAGCCTGCTGAAAAGGCACCTGAGGCGCAGGAAGAGGTCGCGGTCAGGCCAGAGATCGAAGACGCGCAGGAGCTTCCTGCCGTGGAATGGCAGTCGGTCCGCAGCTATTCCGAGATGGAATTTGACCCAGAGGCCGCCGGCGATGGCGATTACGCCGGGACCGAAGTAGATGCGATCGTGTGGGGCCAGTCCGCCGACAAGCCCGCAGCCGAGACAAAAGCCGCGGACGCGGTGATCGACGCCGAAGTGATTGCCGAACCCAAGGCAGAAGAGCCGCCATATGAGGCCGTCTTGGACGAAGAGATGCTGCGCGATCTGGTTGGTGAAATTGTGCGGCAAGAGTTGCAAGGCCCGCTGGGTGAGCGGATCACACGCAACGTCAGAAAGCTGGTTCGCCGCGAAATCAATCGCGCGCTGGCCTCGCGCCAGATTGACTGATCCCTTGGCGGCTGAACTGAAAGAGAGCCGCCTATGAACACGCCTGCACATATCCTGATTGGCTGGGCCGCGTTTGCTCGCAAGGGCGACAAGCGCGTGGTGGCGGCTGCGATCCTTGGCGGGCTTGCGCCGGACCTGTCGCTTTACCTGCTGGCGGGTGTTTCGCTTTTCATTGTGAATATTCCGGCCAATGTCGTGTTTGGTGAGCTCTATTTCAGCCCGGCATGGCAGACGATTTTCTCGATCGACAACTCGTTTATCGTCTGGGGTATTTTGCTGGGCCTCGCGCTGTATCGCAAAAGTGCGGGTGGTATTGCGCTATGTGCGGCCGCGATTTTGCATTTGGTTCTGGATTTCCCGCTGCATCACGACGATGGGCGTGCGCATTTCTGGCCGCTCAGCTCTTGGATTTACGAAAGCCCGGTCAGCTATTGGGACAGAGACCACCATGCGGGCTTTGTAGCGCCTGTGGCGGCTGTTCTGGCCACGGTCAGCGGCATCGCCATCATTCGCGAAGACTGGCGGCGCTGGCGGACGGTTTTCGTGGTCGCGATGGTGGGGCTAGAGCTGTTTGGCGCTGCGGTGCTTTTTGGCGCGGCCCTGCAGCTCGGATAAAAAAAGCGCTGCACAATGGCAGCGCTGAAACAAGAATTTTGTCTTGGGTAACTTAAGCCGCCTCGGCTTCCATCGCGGCGTTGCGACGCTCGCTTTCTTCGCGGGACAGGGCGACAGAGGTCCGGACACCTTTGCCAACAAATTCCATCAGGCCAGTGACAACCCGTTCGTTCGGGTCAATACCAGCGCAAGACAGGACTTCGCGTCCGTCGCGAGAGCGCGCCCAACGCGCGATCTGGTCGGGACCGTTCCCGTATTTTTTGTCATCCGCAATTGCGTCATCCAAGGCAGCAAGTACGACAGCGGCAAACAGCTTGCGAGAGCGGTTGCCCTGTTCGTTATTAAAAGCAGTGCCATCAACGAAATCGATCATCTCGTCGTCCTTTGTTTTATTGGTCTTGTGTTTTTGGCGTGAGGTGCCTTATGACGCATCGGACTCGATTCGGGTACCCCAATCCTGCATAGCTTCTATGCGTGAGCTGCATAGCTCAGGTCCAAATACGTGTGCTTGTCACGTCTTTCAGGGCGAGATATAGGTGCTGCGAACATCCGATCAACCCTTTCGTCATGGTTTTGTCACATGCCTAAAATTAACGGAAATGAAATCCGCCCGGGCAACGTCCTGGAACACAACGATGGCCTTTGGGCCGCTGTAAAAGTCGATCACGTAAAGCCCGGGAAGGGCGGCGCATTTGCGCAGGTCGAACTGAAAAATCTTCGCAACGGCTCCAAGCTGAACGAACGCTTCCGCTCTGCGGACAAAGTCGAGCGCGTGCGTCTTGAGCAAAAGGATCAGCAGTTCCTTTATGAAGACGACGGTATGTTGATCTTTATGGATACCGAGACCTACGAACAGATCCAGCTGCCTGCCGATCTTCTGGGTGAACGTCGCCCGTTTCTGCAGGACGGTATGACCATCGTGGTCGAATTCTATGAGGCCGAAGCGCTGAACGCGACTGTCCCGCAGAAAGTGACCTGTCAGATCGTCGAGACCGAGCCGGTCGTCAAAGGCCAGACCGCTGCGAACTCGTTCAAGCCTGCGATCCTGGATAATGGTGTGAAAGTCATGGTGCCGCCTTTCGTAGGGCAGGACGAGATGATCGTCGTGGACCCCATCGCAATGGAATATTCCGAGCGCGCCTAACCCCGCCTTGGCCCGAAACAAAAACCTCCGGCTCTGATGCCGGAGGTTTTTTCGTTTAGGCCCGCGTGAGTGTTGCCTCGCCGGCCTGCATCTCGCCGGTTGCGCGGTCAAAGCGCAGATAGGCGAGCGCTGTGTCGCCTGCACGACTGTGAAGGGTTCCGACGGGTTTGCCGTTAGCGGTGATCTCGTCCCCCGCCTGCGCCGCACCTGTGACTGTGACCTGCGCCAACCCTTTGCGCAGTTCGGTTTTGTGCTTCATGCGCGCGGTGACTTCCTGACCGACATAACAGCCTTTGCGGAAATCAACGCCGTTCAGCCGCTCAAAGCCCATTTCCAGGATATAGCTGTCCGCAGACAGCTCGATCCCCGTGCGTGGCACCTCAGAGGCCACATAGAGCGCCGTCCAGTCCGTGGTGTCGCCGTCTTGCGCGGTGTCGCGATAGGCGCGCCAGCCCAAAGCCGTGGCGCGGGGATCCATATACCCGTCCGCAGGGCACTCAGACGTCCCCTGATGGACATGAATGTCTGCATCAGCAATGACCACATCCGCCCGCAGTTTGTACATCGTCAGCCGCATTTTAAGCGCTTCTGCTAAGGACGCGTCCACGTCCAGCAGAATGTCGTCGCCATCAGCCAGCAAAAAGAAATCAGCCAGATATTTGCCTTGTGGCGTCAGCAGTGCCGCATAGACAAGGCCGTCGCGGGTTTTGTCGACATCATTGGTCACCAACCCCTGCAGAAAGCTTTTCGCATCGCTGCCTGAGATCCGAAGGATGTGTCGTGCGTCTGACATGTGTTGATCCTGTTCTTTTTGGTAAGGATAATATAGAGAGTGCCTGCCCGTGCAAAAGGGGGAAACGTGCGCGCTCCACTCACAATTGTAATCCCGACGCTGAATGCCGAAGCAGGTCTGGCTGCGACGCTTGAAGCGCTGATGGAAGGCCTGTCCGCTGGGCTGATCCGCGAGGTGATCGTCAGTGACGCAGGCTCGCAAGACCGCACCGCTGATATCGCGGATGAGGCCGGGTGCGATTTGGTGACTGGCCCGCCGTCGCGCGGTGGCCAGCTGAGGCGTGGGGCCGCAGCAGCCAAGGGCGACTGGCTGCTGTTTTTGCACGCGGATACAGTGCTTGAGGCGGGGTGGTCAGACCATGTCGCCGCGCATATGAAATCTGAAAACGCCGGGTATTTCCGTCTGCGGTTCAATGCGAGAGGTGTGGGGCCTAAGTGGGTTGCAGCGTGGGCAAATCTGCGGTCCGTGCTGTTTGGGTTGCCTTATGGGGATCAGGGTTTGCTGATCTCGCGCGTGGCGTATTTAGAGGTTGGCGGATACCCTGAGATTCCGCTGATGGAGGATGTCGCCATTGCGCGCGCGCTGCGCGGCAAGCTCACGCCGATGTCCTGCGTAGCCCTGACCAGTTGGGAGCGCTATGAGCGCGCAGGCTGGCTTAAGCGGGGCAGCCGAAACCTTGTGACGTTGCTGCGCTATTTGCTGGGGGCGTCGCCCGAGCAGTTGGCTGAAAGTTATCGTAAATAATCAGAGCTTTGGCAGACGAGACAACAGGCGCGCGATAAAACCGGGTTTGGCTTCGGTGAGCGCGACCTCGCTGCGGGATGCATTCTGACGCGCGCGTTCTTCGGCCGTTGGGCCGTCGCTTGCGAATTGCAACGCATGCAGGTCGGCGTAAAGCCCGTTTCTGTCCAAAAGATCTTCGTGGCTGCCTTCTTCAACAACGCGGCCTTTGTCCATCACGACGATTTTGTCAGCTTCGCGCACTGTGGACAGGCGGTGTGCAATCACCAGCGTTGTGCGCCCTTTAGAAAGCTTGTCCAAGGCTTCCTGCACCAGCACCTCAGATTGTGCATCCAGCGCCGATGTCGCCTCGTCCAGCAACAGGATCGGCGTGTTGCGCAGCAGGGCGCGCGCGATGACCACACGCTGACGTTGCCCGCCAGACAGCCCCGACCCACGGGGGCCAACACGCGTGTCCAATCCATCCGGCAGCTTTTTGACAAAGTCGCTGACATGCGCCGCATCAAGCACCTGCGCCAGTTGGCGTTCGGTGACATTGTTGCGGCCCAGAAGGATGTTTTCGCGCAGGGTTTCGTCAAACAGCATCGCATCCTGGCTGACAACCGAGAACAGATCGCGCAGCCCTGACAGGCTCATGTCATTGGTCGCAACCGAGCCGACCGTTGCCGCGCCCTTGTCGGGATCAACAAGTCGCGTCAGAACGTTAAACAGCGTGGATTTCCCAGCCCCTGATGCGCCAACAATTGCGGTGGTTTTGCCGGCCTCTGCGGTGAAACTGGTGCCGGTGAGGACCTTGGCGTCGCCGTAGGACAGGTGAACATCGTCAAAGCGGATGGCCAGATCTTTGCTGGGAGATTTCACCGGCTTGGGTGGGGATTTTAGCGCGGGCTCCGCCTCGAGCAATTCGCGCAGGCGTTCAATCGAGGCTGCCGCAATCTGCCACTGGCCGCTGATGGCCCCCAGACGGCGCAACGGTTCAAAGGCAAACCCAAGCGCCGTGAAGAAGGTCATGAATTCGCCAATGGTCTTTTCGCCCGCGATGATTTCAGAGCCGCCATAGAACAGAACTCCCAGAAATCCGAGACCCGCCATGATATCGATCAATCCGGGAATGGTCGCGGCACCGGTTGCCGAGCGCACTTCGGTGGTCACAAGCGAGCCTGTCAGGTCGCGGAACTGGCGGGACTGATAATCCTCTAGCCGATTGAGTTTGACTGGAATGATGCCGTGAAAGATCTCGTCCAGCCGTGTGGCCAGTCGCGCGCCCAGATCACGCGCTTCGCGGGCGCGGCGGCGTACGAATTTTTGCACAAGCACAGACGGCAGCACCAAGACGGGCGTGCCAATGCAGGCCACCAACGTCCAGCGCCAATCGACGCTGACGGCGACGCCCAGAAGAACCAACAGGCCGATGAAGTCACGTCCTGCACCGGTCAGAACCGTGTTCCAGACATTGTTGATCTGCATGACATCCGTCTGCAAACGCTGGATCAGATACCCCGGAGGGTGCTGTTGGTGAAAGGACATATCCTGACGCATCAGCTTGTCCAGAAGACGCGTCCGCAACTCTGCGGCGGTGCGCTGTGAGATCAGAGTCAACAAGACCTTTTGGCCTATCGAAGACAAGGCCCGGGCAACAAAGACGCCCATGATAACCAGCCCGACCCACGACAACGTGTCCGTGTTGCCCTGCAAGAAGACATCATCAAACATCGGCTGCATCATGCGGGCAAGTGCCCCGAGCATAGAGCCTTCGATGGTCATGAACACCAAGGCCATCAGCAGATAGCCAATGTGCTTTCGAAGGAAATTGCGCCACAGCCAGCCTAAAAGCTGACGGCTGTTCTGGCCGGCGTCGGGCGCAGATCCTGCGGTCTTCTCAGGTGTGTCTGTCACGCGGTGATCGAGGCCCCGTTGTTGAACGCTGTCTGGAGCGCCTGATGATCGTATTCGCTTGCGGCCCATTCTTCAAATGAGATTTCAGAACGCCGGTTGCGCGCGATGTAGCTGTTTAGGATGTAATCCAGAATGCCCGTCTTGGTCCATTTCAGGTGAACATATTTGACCGCAAGCATCCGCATCGCGGACTGCATCGGTTCCTGCATCACAATATTGAGATAAAGAGCCGAGGCAAACCCGGTGCGGTCGGCGCCAGATTTGCAATGCATCACAAAGGGGCGCGGCGTGGATTTCAGCGCGTCGATAATGGCCAGCAATGTGGCACGGTCAGGCGCAGATCGTGCCGAGAACCCCATCGAGACCACGTCAAGTTCAAGCGCATCGCAACTGGCCTTTGCTGTGCGATGTGGGATCGTGGGGCCGGACCCTCTAAGGTTCAAGACGGTGGTGATCCCGCGCTTTTTCAAAGCGGCAAACCGACGATGGCTGGGTTGGTTCGAGCGGAAAACACCCGGTGCGATTTCTTCGAAATTGAACCAGACCCGTCGCAGGATCCCGTGATCTTTCCAATCCAAGATAAGCGTGGCGCGCAAGCCGTATTCCGCAAACAGCAACCAAGGGTTTGGTGGCATACGCACATGCGGAGCTTGTGGCGGGTGCTGGGGCGTGTCGGACATGGGCGCTCTTACGTGGGGCGGCCCATGGAGAGCCTGAATGAGAGGTGGTGTAGAGAGTCTTGCGCATACTGGCAAGGGACTGGCCAGACAGCTCACACAATCAAAGTGGCAGCGCGTCGTCAGAACAACGGGAGGAAATGGGCGAAACGCCGGGTCTTTGCGCGGCTTTTTTGACACCGGAATAAACCTGCTCGACAAGGATTTCGCGACAGGCTTAAGTGGCCCGACAAGGTTGCGAGGTCTAGTAATGAGTCTGTCAGAAGGTCGGCCATATTTGGCAATTCCAGGTCCGTCGGTGATGCCTGATCGTGTGCTGCAAGCCATGCACTGCGGCGCGCCCAATATTTATGCCGGCGAAATCGTGACGATGACGGAAAGCATCGCCAAAGACCTCAAGCGCGTGGCGGGCACCGAGCATCATGTCGCGATGTATATCGCCAATGGCCACGGCGTCTGGGAGGCGGCTTTGCGCAACATCCTGTCGCCGGGTGATACCGTGTTGGTGCCGTCGGTTGGTCAGTTTGGTAAAGGCTGGGCCAATATGGCGCGTAGCATTGGTGTTACTGTCGACTATATGGATTTTCCGCATCTGCAGCCCATGGATATGGATCAGATCAAGGCAAAGTTGCAGGCGGACACCGACCATAAAATCAAGGCGGTTCTGGTGACCCATGTGGACACCTCCAGTTCCATAAAAACCGATCCACGTGTGCTGCGCGGGATATTGGACGACTGCGGGCACCCGGCTTTGTTGGGGGTGGATTGCATCGCCTCTATGGGGTGTGACCGGTTTGAAATGGACGCCATGGGTGTCGATATGGCGATCTCTGCCAGCCAAAAGGGGCTGATGGTGCCGCCGGGTGTTGGCTTTGTGTTTTTCAACGATCGGGCTGCGGCGGTGCGTGCCACTGTCGAGGCCGTCAGCGAATATTGGGATTGGACACCGCGCGCGACGCCTGATGCCTATTACAAATATTTCAATGGCACCGCGCCGACGCATCATCTGTTTGGCTTGCGCGAAGCACTGGACATGATCTTTGAAGAAGGTCTCGAGGCGAACTGGCGGCGGCACGAAATCCTGGCGCGGGCAATCTGGGCCGCGGTCGAGGTTTGGGGCTCTGAAGGTCCGATGCAACTGAACGTCAGGGATCAGACCAACCGATCCCATGCGGTGACATCAGCACATCTGGGTGCGCCAGCTGCGGTTGATCTGCGCAATTGGCTTGAACAGAAAGCCGGCGTGACTCTTGGTATCGGCCTTGGCATGTCGACGCAGGAAGACCCGAAGGGCGAGGGCTTTTTCCGCTTTGGGCATATGGGCCATATGAATGCGCATATGGTGTTGGGCATGCTCGGGACGGTCGAGGCGGCGATGATCGCTCTGAACATTCCGCACGGAAAAGGCGCGTTGTCTGCTGCGGCGCAGGTTGTTGCCGAAGGCGCCTAGTGGTCCCTGAATTTCGCCTCGCGGTTTGCTTTTCGCAGCGCGAGGCGATTGATGCCAAGGTGCATCGCATAGGCCAGCATGCCGACAGCCACCAATCCCCATACTGCCCAGATGGTCACAAACACCATCAACAGATTCACAAAGCCCATCCAAAGACAGGCGACGCGATAATCTGGTGCAGATGTCATAGGGCCTTTCATAGCAGCGCTTTCGATGTCCAAACCTCTGCCTAGAACTCTAGCCGAGATCGCGCGCAAATCGAGGGCACCTTTTCGTGAGATCTAGGAGAGTGACTTTATCGCCGCGGGCAGCGCCTTGGCGACATGCGCAAGATCCTCGGGGCGACCGCAGCTTAGGCGAATAGAGCGGTCTTGGGGCGTGACGAAAGGCATGCGCACGAAAATCCCGCGCTCAACAAGGGCAGCAAGCAGGGCTTTGGCATAGGCGCCGTCCTGATGGCAGTCGATGGCGACGAAATTTGTCGCCGAGGGCAGGGCGGTCAGCCCGTTGTCGCTTGCGATCTGGGCAATCGTTTTTCGTGCGTCTGCAACTTGTGTGCGTGTCTGCGCAAGCCAGTCTTGATCGTGAAGGGCCGCCAATGCGGCTGCCTGACTGGCGCGGTTCATGCCAAAGTGGTTGCGGATCTTGTCAAAGCTTTTGATCAAGGCTTTCGTCCCCATCGCATAGCCAACCCGTGCACCCGCCATACCGTAACCTTTAGAAAACGTGCGCATACGGATCACACGCGGATGCTCGACGTCATAGACGGCGGCGGTGCCTTCGGGCGCCAGCTCGACATAGGCTTCGTCCAGAATAAGCAGACACCCCTCGGGGATCGCATCAAACTGAGCGACGATATCCTGCCCGCTGTGCCAGCTTCCCATTGGATTGTCGGGATTGGCGAAATAGATCAGCTTTGCGCCCGTGTTCTGCGCGCGCTTGATCAGCGCGGCCAGATCTTCGTGATCGTCCTGATAGGGAACGGTTTCCAAAACCCCGCCAAAGCCTGCAACATGGTAGTTGAACGTTGGATAGGCCCCAAGCGAGGTCACAACGACATCGCCGGGGGCGATCAGCATACGGGTCAGATAGCCCAGCAGCCCGTCGATCCCCTCGCCAACAACGATATTTTCGGGATCCACCGCATGAAAATCCGCCAGCGCATGCCGCAGGTCGTGGTTTTCCGGATCCCCGTACATCCAGATGTCCTGAGCCGCCTGCACCATGGCTGCGATTGCTTTGGGACTTGGGCCAAAGATGTTTTCGTTCGCCCCAAGTCGCGCCGCAAAGGGGCGTTTCATTGCGCGTTCTTGGGTTTCGGGGCCGACGAAGGGCACGGTGGCCGGCAGGCTGGCAACAAGGTCAGTGTAGCGAGGTGTTTTCATGGGCGGAGAAAAGCGGATTGCGGCGGAATGAACAAGGGGCTTGCCGCAACGTAGGACTCGTCATGTGGTGATTTTCCCCGGATAGTCGGAGCGTAACCAGGAGGATGCTATGCCGCGCGTATCTGTCGAATTTGCCAATCATATTGCTCATGTCACGCTGACACGGGGCGACAAGATGAATGCGCTGGATCAGGCGATGCTGGACGGGATCATCGAGGCCGGAGAAAACCTGAGGGGTAAAGAGGGGCTGCGTGCGGTTGTTGTTTCTGGCGAAGGCGATGCCTTTTGCGCGGGGCTGGATGTCATGAGTTTTGCGGGCTTTGCGGGCCAAGACCCCGAGGCTTTGTTGATGCCGCGTACCCATGGAATGTCCAATACCTTTCAGCGGGTTTGTACGGTCTGGCGAGAGCTTGAGGTGCCGGTCATCGCCGCGCTGCATGGGGTCTGTTACGGCGGCGGGATGCAGATTGCTTTGGGCGCAGACATACGGATTGCCGCCCCCCAGACGAAACTGTCGATCATGGAAATGAAGTGGGGACTGATCCCTGATATGGGCGGCATGGTGGTTTTGCCCAACCTGATGCGCTCAGATGACATGCGCAAACTGATCTATACCGCCGAGCCCATACTGGCAGACGACGCGCAGCGTATGGGGCTGGTCACCGAGCTGGCCGAAGACCCGCTTGCGCGCGCCCAAGAGCTGGCCACGGAGATTGCAGGAAAAAGCCCATCCGCCATGCGCGCGGCCAAAGCGTTGATTGATTTTGCTGAAAGCGGCGCGTCTGTGGCCGATGTGCTTTTGGAAGAAAGCCGCGTGCAGGCCAGTCTGATCGGCAAACCCGAGCAGATGGAGGTCGTTATGGCAAATATGCAGAAACGCCCCCCTAAGTTTTGACCGCAGCCTTTGTTATGGGTTTTTGGGCGCGGGTTTGAAAAAGCTCGTTACAACGGTCATCGCGCCGAATATGGCCATCAGAAGTGGGACGCTGTGATGGCTTTGCGTAAAGGCCAGTGCAGCTAGGGCCGAGCCGAGCGCTCCAAGCGACACCTGCACCGACCCAATGAGGGACGCCGCAAATCCGGGCATGTCGCCGGCCGGGTCCATGGCCATTGTGTTGGACGTCGGAAGGATCATGCCAAAGGAGAATACATAGATGCAGATCACGGCCCAAAAGACCGGCAGGCTTGGCGTAAAGAACAAGAGGGCACAGCTTGCGGTGGCGGCGACACCGGTGGCAATGACAGCCAACCTGTTCACTTGCGGCAACGTATAGCCTCCCAGCAGGCGACGGGTCAGCAATGCACCTGCGGTGTTGCTGAGGGCGGCAAATGCAAACAGGGCGCCAAAGGCTTCGGGATCCACTCCATAGACAGATTCAGTCAGGATCGCGCCGGTCGACAACATCCCCGCATAGCCTGCAAAAACAAACCCGCCCTGCAGCATCGGGACGAAAAAGGCCGACATGCCAAATAGTCGGCGGGCATTGGGCAGGACGAACTCAAAAGAAAAGCGTTCCGGGCGGCGCGGTGCCTCTGTGTCTGGGATATAGCGCGCGGTATAAAGGATATAGCCCATCGAAAAGAGCGCCAGAGCATAGAAGATCGCGGGCCACGCAAACAGGATCAACAGGCCAGAGCCAAGGATTGGGGCGATCATGGTCGAGACCGTTAGCACCGCAGCTAAGACCGCCAGAATGCGGGCCGCGCGGGTGCCTGTCGCCACGTCCCGCACCATGGCGCGGCAAATCACGGGCGCGCCTGCGGACATGCCTTGCAAGGCGCGCAAGACCACCAGCCACGTAAAGCTTGGCGCTAGGGCGCAGGCGAAACTGGTGATGGCAAAGGCCACAAGCGACAGTTGCAGCGCGAATTTCCGCCCATAGGCATCGGAAAACAGGCCCCAGAACAGTTGCCCCACGCCATAGGCAATCAGATAAGCGCCGATCAGCAGCGCGCCTTGGGATTCCGCGACCGCATAGTCCCGCGCGATGACGCCGGTTGCAGGCAGAGAGATGTCTGTGGCACTCGCAGAGATTGCGGTGACGCCACCAAGGTAAATCGTGGCACGGGTGCTCAGAAACGGGGACTTCGCCATATTGGGGCCTTTCCGTTGGCCGTGGGCTTGTGGTTTTACAAACTGATGACCGTGCCCGGCGGAAGGCCATCTGGAAAAGCAAACGCCCGCGTCAGACGCGGGCGTTGCTTGATTTAGTCCAGCTCGGCGAGGCGGCTGAGCGCGTCATTGAGCTTGGCTTCCTCTTCCTCGCGGGCGGCCAGATTGGCTTTCGCTTCGGCCACAACTTCTTCGGGTGCGGAGGCCGCGAACTTTGGATTGTTCAGACGACCGCGCAGCCCGCCAAGTTCTTTGGCCAGTTTGCCCAGCGATTTTTCCAGACGGGCTTTTTCCGCGGCCACATCAATGACGCCTTCCAGCGGCAAACCAAATGTCGCGCCATCCACGGCGATGGTTGCCGTGCCTTTTGGGAAGGTGGCAACAGAGGTCAGGCTTTCGACGCGGGCCAGCTTAAAGATCAAGGCTTCGTTGGCCTTAAAGGCCGCATCATTCACATCTGTGATGTCCGTGACAACCATCGGGATCTTGGAGCCTGCAGGCACGTTCATCTGCGCGCGGGTTGAACGGGTGGCTTCGATGGTTTGAATGACCCAGTTCATCTCGCGGTCCGCGTCAGAGTTCACGAGGTCCGCGCCATATGTTGGCCAGTCTTCGTGCACCAACAGAGTGTCGCGCTGGGCGGTTTGCCCCCACAGTTCTTCGGTGATGAACGGCATGATAGGATGCAGCAGGATCATACATTGATCCAGAACCCAACCCATCGTCGCGCGGGTTTCTGCCTTGATTGCATCGTCATCCGAGTTCAGCAACGGTTTGGCAAATTCTACGTACCAGTCACAGACCTTGCCCCATGTGAAGGCATAGAGCGCGTTGGCTGCGTCGTTGAACCGGAACCCCTCGAGGGCCGCGTCCACGGTTTCGCGGGTTTTGGCGACCTCGCCGATGATCCATTGGTTCACCGTGGCCGAAGCCTGCGGAACAGCGCGGCTGGGTGCGCCCGCTGCATAAACGTCGTTCATCTCGGCAAAACGCACGGCATTCCAAAGCTTGGTGCCGAAGTTGCGATAGCCCTCGATGCGTTTCATGTCGAGTTTCAACACGCCACCAAGCGCCGCCATTGCCGCAGAGCTAAAGCGCAGGGCGTCGGCACCGTATTCGTCAATGATATCCAGCGGGTCCATGACGTTGCCAGTGGACTTGGACATCTTCTTGCCTTTGGCATCCCTGACGAGGCCATGCAGGTAAACCGTATCAAACGGAATATCGTCCACGACGGCCAGCTGCATCATCATCATGCGCGCCACCCAGAAGAACAGGATGTCTTGGCCGGTGACCAGTGTCGAGGTTGGGAAATACTTCGCCATGTCCTGCGTGTTGCTTGGCCACCCAAGGGTGCCAATCGGCCAAAGGCCGGACGAGAACCATGTGTCCAGAACGTCAGGATCGCGGAACAGGGACACGCCTTTGTTGCCATCGCCTTCGTCCCATGTGGACGTGTGCAGCTCGTCTTCGCCGCGATTGAAATCAATCCCGATGTCCGCGCCGTAGTATTCCTTGGCCTTTGCCGCGACCTCTTCTTCGGTTGCCGCGCAGAAAGCCACATAGGGCGCATAGTCTGCTTCCGGATCCTCAAGCGTCGCCTTTTGCGGGCCATACCAGACCGGTATCTGGTGCCCCCACCAAAGCTGGCGCGAGATACACCATGGCTCGATGTTTTCCAGCCAGTTGTAGTAAACCTTTTCACCGCTTTCTGGCAGGATCTTAACCTTGCCGCTGCGCACCGCGTCCAGCGCGGGGCCAACGATCTTGTCTGTTTCCACAAACCACTGGTCGGTCAGCATCGGCTCGATCACCACTTTAGAGCGGTCGCCAAACGGCTGCATGATCGGTTTGTTTTCCACCATTGGCACGGTCTCGGTGACCTCAGACTCGTTGCCGTCGTCGTCTTTGACGGTTTTGGTCTGGGTCGTCATGACCGCAAGGCCTTCGTCGGTGATTTGCTGCACGACGCGCTTGCGGGCCTCAAATCGGTCGAGGCCTCGGATGTCGTCAGGCACAAGGTTGATCGCGTCGACTTCGGTTTCGGTGAACTCGGCCCCCTGCGCATGCGCCTGAGCCTTAGCCGCCTCGTCGCCATAGGGGGCACCGTCTGCGCGCATACCGCCTTTGGTGTCCATCAAACGGTACATCGGAATGCTGCCACGCTTTGCGACCTGATAGTCGTTGAAGTCGTGCGCACCGGTGATTTTCACTGCGCCCGAGCCGAAGTCGGGATCTGGGTATTCGTCGGTGATGATCGGGATCAGACGGCGATGCTCTTTCGGGCCTACCGGAATTTCGCAGAGCTTGCCGACGATGGGCGCATAGCGTTCATCGCTTGGGTGCACAGCCACCGCGCCATCGCCCAGCATGGTTTCGGGGCGGGTGGTGGCAATCGAGATATAGTCGCGGGTCTCGGACAGGATGACATTGCCGTCCTCGTCCTTTTCCACATACTCATAGGTCACCCCATCCGCGAGGGGGTATTTGAAGTGCCACATGTGGCCTGCGACTTCGATGTTCTCGACCTCAAGATCGGAAATCGCGGTTTCGAAATGGGGATCCCAGTTCACCAGCCGTTTGCCGCGATAGATCAGGCCTTTGTTGTACATGTCTACAAAGACCTTGATGACCGCGTCATGGAAATTGCCGCCTGCTTCATCCGCAGGCGCACCCGGCGCGCCGGACATGGTAAAGGCGGTGCGGTCGAAATCACAGCTCGCACCAAGGCGCTTCAGCTGATTGATGATGGTGCCGCCGGATTGCGCCTTCCAATCCCAGACTTTTTCGAGGAACTTCTCACGCCCAAGATCGCGGCGTCCGGGCTCGCCTGCTTCGGCCAAGCGGCGTTCGACAACCATCTGCGTGGCAATGCCCGCGTGGTCGGTGCCAGGTTGCCACAAAGTGTCAAAGCCCTGCATGCGTTTCCAGCGGATCAGAATGTCTTGAAGCGTGTTGTTGAACGCGTGCCCCATGTGCAGAACGCCTGTGACGTTCGGGGGTGGGATCATGATGCAATAAGAAGAGGCTTCGGGCTTGGCATTCGCGCCCGCTTTGAAGCATCCGGCCTCTTCCCAGGCAGAGAACAGGCGGCTTTCAGCCTCGGCAGCGTTAAAGGTTTTTTCCATCGCCATGATGATGATCCTACATGCGGTCTATTCGTATATCGTGGCGTGTTTAGCGGATGCTTTGAGCAAGGGAAAGAAGCGAGTGCCCCAGAGCGCCCCGAACACAAAAAATGCGCGGCTTTTGAGAGGTCTTGGCGGCAGGTTTCGGGTGCTTTGGGCGCAGGTTACGAATCTGGTCGCGTTGGGATCACCCAATCTCGGCCACGCTCTGTTGTGATGTACTCAGGCCAACGGAAATGCAGGGGCGGCGCATAGTCCGCAAGTGGCGCAATCCAGCGCGTCCCGCCAATGCCGCCGCCTGTGCGTTCGTTAAACTCCGCCGTTGCGCGCGCCAAAAGATCCGGATCGGTCAGGCAATCCAGCGCTGTCATGGCAAGGATCTGCGCGGCGACTTCGATCATCGGGTCGATACAGGCCGGATCACCGCCCAACGCGTTCATGGCCCAGGCAGGATAGGCCTTGCCTTCGGGCGCTTTCAGGGCCGGACGCCCCACGTAAAGGCGCACGGTGGGGGCGTGCCAGCAGTATTCCGTGTAATCATCAGACGTGAAGTTTTTCTGGCTGGGGGGGAGGGTGGCGCGCAGCTTTGCCTCGGCCTCTTCGGGGGACGTCAAGGTTTCCGTCATCGGAAGAAACGGCGCGTCCATTGCAGGAATACCAAGGTTTTTCTGGATTGCGCGCGCAAAACCCTTTGCGTCCTCGCCCCATCGAGGGGCCCCAACCGCTGACAGGTTTTCGTAAGTTGCGCGTGCTAGCGCATGGTTGGCCAGGCCGGGCCTTGATTTGGCCACCCAATGCCTGCGCCAATTGCAATGGCAAAGCTTGGCCGCTTGGTCTGCAATATGGTCCAGTCCGGCTATGATGTGGTCCGCGTCGCTGATTTCCGAGATGCGAATGAAATACTGGATCTGCGCGACTTGCGCCGGGATGTTGTCAGCCGTCGCCTGTCCGTGGCTGAGGATCGTTTCGTTCATAGACCAACTTTGGCCCGGTGCCATGATATGATCGCGCAACGCCTTGGCGTTCATATACATTTGCACCAGTGCGTCCGTCGCGCCGGGCGCGCGTGCGTCGGCATGGCTGGCAGGGATGGGCGATCCATCGGCACTGGCCATCCAGGTTTCGGGGGCCTCGCATGTAAACTCATAGATCACCCCATAGGCCGCGCCACAATGTGTGTCCCACCGCACGGTGTTGCACAGCGGAGCCATATAGAAGGGGTGAAATGACAAGGCGGCATCGAGGTCGTCGTAATATCCGGCCGCTGCGTGCAATGGTTTTGAGCCGCGCAGCTTTTCCGCAGGCTCGCCAAAAAACTTCAGGCGCCCGCCGATCCCGTGTTTTTCCATGGCGGCTTTTGTCGCCAGAAATCCTGCAAGAGACGATATGCCAAGTGCCGAATGTGGGTCAGTGTGACCGCCTGCGTGTTCAGACAACCCCGCGCGCGGCGCTTTGCGCGGCTCGGCGGCCTGACAGTTGCCGGGAATGCCGTCATATTCCGCATAGCCGCCAATTGTCGGACCGTCCCCATTGGACCAAGTCGCGCAGAACGCGGTGGGCATACCGGCGCTGCCAACCTCTACGTCAAACCCTTCGCGCTTGAGCAGATCGGTGTAAAACGCAGCACTCTGATATTCCCGCCACGCGGTTTCGCCAAAATCCCAGATCTGCCGGCACCAATCCGAATACTCGGACATGCGCGCAAGCACATCTGCACGGGCAAACTCTTTGATATCGGACATGCGCACCTCCTGCTCTCTGTCAGAGCTTAAGAGCCGGTGCGCGCCGCAGGCAAGCGCCTTTGTCTTTGCCTAGATGCCGGGAATAAGAGGCACGCCGCAGCCTGCAAGGGTCAAAAGCGAAGCGGCTGCGAAAAGCTTGAAGAAGGATGTCATATCTGTGCCTGTGTGTTGTTTTGCGCAGATGACCATGACGGCGATGTCAATTCAAGTGTGGCGGGCCCGCAATCGCAACCGTGGGGTTATCTCATTCCCGAGGACCTGTATATACAGGTGGGCGCCAGGTAACTGGACCAGGATCCAGACAGAGCCAGCTCCCTCGGAATTGCTTAAGGCCACCGGAATGCAACCGTATCACGAGAAGGGCAGAACCCGCCAAGGGCTTACCTAGGGCGTTGGGCAGGGCAGTGCAAGGAGGGTTGATTTTTGTTCACGAATTGTTCACTTTTGTCGCATGGGTATTTTAACGGATTCTGAAATGCAGCCCGGCCAACTTCTGGCACGTGGCGTCTCGCGGCACCTGCGGGCGCTGGGCTTTGTCGGTCTGGAGGAGTTTGTGCCAGAACGCGGCAAGCGTGTCGACGTGCTTGCGCTGGGCCCGAAAGGCGAGATCTGGGTGATTGAGTGCAAATCCAGTCGTGCCGATTTTCAGAGCGACACCAAATGGGAAGGGTATCTGGAATGGTGCGACCGTTACTTTTGGGCGGTGGACACAGAGTTTCCAACCGAGCTGTTGCCCGAAGAAACCGGTTTGTTGATCGCAGATGCCTATGACGCGGAAATCGTACGCATGGCGCCCGAGGTGAAACTGGCCCCCGCGCGCCGAAAGAAAATCATTCAGAAATTTGCAATGGATTCAGCCCGCCGTTTGCAAAGGTACCGCGACCCAAAACTTTCGGCGTTTCCGGAATAGAGGGACTATTTGTCCATTTTACGCGCGGTTTCCGCAGCGGCCCTGATTTCCTCGGCGATTTCGTCGGCCTCGTCTGGGTCAAAATCCATAGGGATCTCAACGCCACCCGCCTCAATAAAGATACGAACGAAACCCTGATCCGTCGGACCAATCTGAAGGTTCGCCTCTACGTCGCGTTCTGTGTTGATGCCCATGTTCTGACCTTTATTCCGGTTCGATTACCAGCCATTCGCCGATGACTTTACGTCCTTCCGACAAAACAAGCGAACGGTCAAGGTCGTGCATGCGTTCAAGATGTTCAATGCCGGCGAATGAAACGGCATCTGCAGTGATGAGGCGGTGTGTGCATCCGGTTGGAATGCGGTCAATCAACGCTTGGCGAAGTTCCTCCGCGCCGTCCATCAACCGGTCGTGCAGCTCGACAATGATTTTGGCGCCTTTCACGGCGTTCAAAACGTCAGAGGTCAGGACATCGAATTCCGCCCCCTCGATATCGCAGAGAATGACAGCATTCGAGAAATCCACGTTTTCTTTGTGCAGTTGATCCAAGAGCGTTTCGTCAGCAATTCCCCTGATGATCGTGGTGTCCGCAACCTCATTGCGCTCTGCGTTAAGCCGCACGGCCTCGCGCCCTTGTTTGGTCATTTCAAAGCAAATGGAGCGCTGGCATAGGTTGCCATATCTGGGACCGAGCGACATGTATCCGTCTGCGGCCCCAAGGTTCACGAGGTCCCCGAATGGAGCAGCGGCCGAAAGCTCTTCGACCACTTGATGTTCATACAATCCGAAAATCTTGAGAGCCAGCGGGCCACGAGAGACGTTGGAATCGCCCTGAAGTTGCAAGCCCCGAAACGGTCCGCGTTGCACAACACCGCTGTAATGGTCGAAAATTTTATTGGCCAACTTTTTGCGTCGGGTCTTTGTAAGCGCCTTAGACAGCGCATTTGTTAGTGTCATTCGAAAGCCCTTTAGTGACCTGAGCCTGAGCCTAGCCTGCCCAGCCAGATAATATCTAGCTTGGATTTCCATTTTCTGAATGTATTCACGCGAAATTCTTGAATGCCGACTTTTTGGCCTCAGGAAGAGGCGTTGGGCTTTGGGGGGCAGTCGCAAACAGCGGTTCAGACGATTCGAATCTGCACCCTAGTCCTTTAGATTTCGCGAATGCAGCGTAATTATCTTACGAATATTTGCATATTTATGGGCTGTAAATTTCAAAATGCACAAAATATAGGCGATACCCTCAATATTTTGTTGACCCAGCGGAAATCCGCCTACGACAATTTGACGCGGTCACACGGAACCTCCGCTGCAAAGCGTGACCATACTTGCTGCCGCGGAATAAAAAGAGGGACTAAAGATGTTTGACAATATGAAGAAGGCGATCGCTTCGATTACCGAAATCTTCATCGCCCTATTGGCGTTGGCGATTGTGGCATCGTTGTTGGTCGGGCCGTCCAACATGGCATTCCTGGGGGATGTCGTTGGAAATATCACGGCACTGGTCTCACAGCTTGGCAACGCAGGACTCGCGGGTCTGATCTCGCTTGGCGTTGTTCTCTGGTTGTTTAAAGCCTGACCTCTCGCTCTCCCAGCAGTTCCG
Organism: Cognatishimia sp.; assembly: GCF_964229375.1. Classification (GTDB taxonomy): domain Bacteria; phylum Pseudomonadota; class Alphaproteobacteria; order Rhodobacterales; family Rhodobacteraceae; genus Cognatishimia. Next base: position 26,790 of record NZ_CAXREH010000069.1, on the reverse strand, counting down.
ACAAAAGGGCCATTCCCATGAACAGATTTTCAGACCTCATGTCTTCGGTTCAACGCGTGTTTCGCCAGGTAACAGAGACAGGATTCGTCTTTCTGGGCTTTGTGGTGCTGGTCTATTTGTTGTTGGGAGAGCATTCCGGCGATTTCGTGATCTCGGTGATCGCCAATATATCGGTTCTGGTGAATGTCATCACCCCACAGGTCCTGGGGGCGGTGGGACTGGGGCTGGCCCTGATCGTTCTTACAAAAAACCGTTCAGAATGATCTAAATGCCGCTTGACGGTCTTTGCCGAACAGCCTAAGTCAGCCTCCACCAACGTGCCGCCTTAGCTCAGTAGGTTAGAGCGCTTGATTGTGGATCAAGAGGTCCCCCGTTCGAGCCGGGGAGGCGGTACCATTTCTCTCAAAACTATCGGTGTGGTCGGTTGCGGGCTTGGATGCCTCCGGCGGGGATATTTCCTGCAAGAGAAAGTCTGCTGTTTGCTTGTCTGATGAACCTGGGCGAATTAGCGAAGGCCAAGCGGGTTGAAGCCTACTATTCCACGGCGATGGTTTGTTTGAGCTGGCCGGTCACGGCATCAAAGATCAGGATCTGATTGTCTGCGGTGACCACCGCATACCATGTGTCGCCGCGGGTGAATGCGGTTGCTTCGGTGCCGTCGGGCAGGGTGATGCTGTCAGGCATCTCGGGGCCCGAGCTATAGAAACGGGTGACAAGCAGGCCGACCACGACTACAAGCCCGCCAATCATCACCACAGTCAGCACCGTAATCAGCTGGCGCAGAAACCGCAGGTTGGCCGGTTCAACCGGTTCAGGAGTGTCATCCATGTCGTCTGCTCGCGTTGCATTTCAGATCGGGGAAAATCCGCCCGCGCGTCTTGATAAGGCTTTGGCCCGCGATGTGCCAGCAGAAGCTGCGCTGAGCCGCACGCGTCTGGCCAAGTTGCTGGAGCAGGGCGCTGTTCTGGTGAATGGTGTGGTGGTCACGGATCCCAAGGTCAAGATTGCAGAGGGCGCCGAGGTTTCGATCACCGTGCCTGTCGCTGATGAGAGCCACATTGGCCCCGAAGACATCGCGCTGGACGTGATTTTTGAGGATGAGGACCTGATCGTGATCAACAAGCCTGCGGGCATGGTGGTACATCCGGCCCCAGGTACGCCGAGTGGCACGCTGGTGAACGCCTTGCTGCATCACTGCGGTGAGAGTCTTTCTGGTGTGGGTGGCGCGAAACGTCCAGGGATCGTGCATCGCATTGATAAAGAGACGTCTGGCCTTTTGGTGGTCGCGAAATCTGATCGTGCGCACCATGGTCTGGCCAAGCAATTCGAGAAACACACGGTCGAGCGTTACTATCGCGCGGTTGTTTACGGTGTGCCGGATGCCAATGATCCGCGTCTGCGGGGCGTGCGCGGAGTGAATTTTGAATCCGGCAATATCATGAAGATCACGACTCAGCTTGCCCGCCACAAAACCGATCGCCAGAAACAGGCGGTTTTGTTTGAGGGCGGACGTCACGCGGTCACGCGCACACGGATCGTGGAAACCTATGGCGCACCGCATGTGGCGTCGTTGGTGGAATGTTGGCTGGAAACCGGCCGAACCCATCAAATTCGCGTTCACTTGACCCATGCGGGCCACAGTTTGATCGGGGATCCGACCTATGGTGGCAAACGAAAGCTCTCTGAGAAAGCGCTGAGCACGCAAGGCATACAGGCCGCCCGCGCCTTTGAGCGGCAGGCGTTGCATGCTGCGGTTTTGGGGTTTGACCATCCGGTGACAGGCGAGGCGATCCGGTTTGAGGCGCCAATGCCAGAGGATATGGGGCGCCTGATTGCTGCGCTGGGGCGCCCGAAAGCTTAGATCAGCTCCAAGACGCTGGGCCAGTTTTCGACCACGTGGTCGGGCTGTTTTGCCAAGCTCGCCGCATGATCGTGAAACAGCCGATTTGGCTCCGGTGCAAAAAGACAGGTCCGACAGCCCATTGCGCGGCCTGCGTCGATGTCGACATGAGAGTCTCCGATCACCAGCGTTTCTTTGGGTGTTGCCCCAACACGCCGGAGGGTTTCACGAAAGGGGCGCGTGTCGGGTTTGTGCCCAAAGCCGTCATCGCCCGCAATCGTGGAGCCAAAGCGCGTGCCCAGACTATGCGCATCCAAGCCTGTTTCCAAGAGACCCCGCGCGCTGGAACTTACCAGACTGATCGTCAGACCCCGCGCACGACAGGCGTCCAAAACGGTTACCGCATCCTCATACAGCGCCACATTCGGCAGGTTCCGCATTACGAAGCTGCGCACTTCGGCCGCAATACTCGGGAAATCCATATGTGGATAGCGATCTGGCACGGTATCATGGTTGTGAAAAAACTCGCGCACGATGGTTTCGGGGTCAAAATCATAGCCCCGTGTTTCAAAGGCCCGCTGATTGCCCAACAGCCACAGGTCCAGTGTTCTGGCCAGAGTTCCATCCCAATCAAAGAGGACATGCGTAAGTGCCATAGGCCTGTGATTCCCTTGATATTCCCTTAATGTTCACGTATAGTTCTTTTTAAGTTCACGCAACCCACGGGTTTTCGGACCTGCCAACCCATGTAAAAATGCGCAAGCTATATGCGGGAATGCATGGAAGTTTCGCTTTTCATATGCCTGGGTAAATGACACAAATTGCACGTCTGTGTGAGCACACCGGCCCGTGACTTTCAGTTTAGCCAGCGGTGCGTTCATACTCTCTAAAGAATTTCAATCTAACCCGCTTGAAACGCGATACAGCCGTTCCTATCTGGATGTTAAGCGTTTAAACATTATGGGGGACAGGACATGAGCAACTACGCAAACTTGCCAGCGCCGACACCGGAAGGTGGTCTCAATCGGTATATGCAAGAGATCCGGAAATTCCCGCTCTTGGAGCCGGAAGAAGAATACATGCTGGCCAAAGCCTGGGTCGAAAAAGAAGACACCAAGGCGGCCCATAAGATGGTGACAAGCCATCTGCGTCTGGCTGCTAAAATTGCCATGGGCTATCGCGGCTATGGGTTGCCTCAGGCCGAAGTAATTTCCGAAGCCAACGTGGGCCTGATGCAGGCTGTGAAACGGTTTGACCCGGAAAAAGGGTTCCGTTTGGCGACCTATGCCATGTGGTGGATTCGCGCCAGCATTCAGGAATATATCCTGCGGTCCTGGTCTTTGGTGAAACTGGGCACGACGAGCGCTCAGAAGAAGCTGTTCTTCAACCTGCGCAAGGCGAAAGCCCGTATCGGTGCCTTGGAAGAGGGCGACCTGCTTCCGGAAAACGTCGCTCAGATCGCGCATGATCTGGGGGTCACCGAAGACGAAGTCATCTCGATGAACCGGCGCCTGTCCGGTGGCGATGCCTCGCTGAACGCGACCGTTGGGTCCGAGGGCGAAGGCACCATGCAGTGGCAGGACTGGCTGGAAGACGAGGACGCCGATCAGGCTGCTGACTATGAGGCCAAAGACGAGCTTGAAGCCCGTCGCGAGCTTTTGGCTGAAGCCATGGATGTGCTGAACGATCGCGAGAAGGACATTCTAATCCAGCGTCGCCTTCAGGATCAGGCCGTCACGCTTGAAGACCTGAGCGGGCAATACGACGTAAGCCGCGAACGCATTCGTCAGATCGAAGTTCGCGCCTTTGAAAAGCTTCAGCTGCGTATGCGCGAATTGGCGCAAAGCAAAGGCATGCTGACCGTCGCGTAAGCGCATTTTCATTGAAGCTGAATACCCCGAGCCAGAGACCATCTGGCTCGGTACGAGATCTGTTTTTTTGACATCGGGGGATGCCATGACTGACACAAGCCACCATACTTATTCTGACACGCAGAAACCTAAAAGCGGCGCCTGGAAACGCGGGTTGCACATGCTGGTGTTTCTGATCCTATTTGGGGTCGCGGAGACACTGCTGGCGCTTGCGACGGTGCTTCAGTTTGGCTGGTATCTGTTTGCCGGGCGTCGCAATGAATTGATTGCCGACGTCGGGCGGGATCTAAGCGAATGGACGAAAGATGTGGTCGCGTTTCAAACCGGCAATACCGACGTGAAACCCTTTCCTTGGGATAAGGCAAGTCAACGCGACTAAGCCTTTACCTCTGCCCCTGTCCATGTAGTGTGTTTGCGCCAACATAGACCTAAGGGGCAGAGATGACACCTGTAAGATGGGGCGTGCTGGGCGCGTCGAAATTCGCGCTGAACTATATGGCGCCAGCGATCCACGCGGCCGACAACGCGGTATTCGCGGCGTTGGCCACCTCGTCAATGGAAAAGGCGGCCCCGTTTCAGACCTGGTGCCCTGATCTGAAGGTGCATCTGTCCTACGATGACCTTCTGAATGATCCCGACATCGATGCGGTCTATATTCCGCTGCCCAACCACATGCATGTGGAATGGACTCTGAAGGCCCTGAAAGCGGGCAAACATGTGCTGTGTGAAAAGCCGATTGCACTGAAAGAGGCCGAGTTCGATCACCTGATCGCGGCGCGTGATGCCACTGGGCTGTTGGCGGCCGAGGCCTATATGATCGTGCACCACCCGCAATGGCTTTTGGCACGTGATCTGGTTCAGGACGGCGCCATTGGCAAGTTGACCCATGTCAGCGGTAAGTTCTCTTTTGACAATCGGGCCGACACCGGCAACATCCGCAACCGCCCTGAAACAGGCGGTGGCGGGCTGCGCGACATCGGGGTGTATGTCTTTGGCGCGACACGATTTGTAACCGGACTTGAGGCCACTGATATCTCGGCGCGGCTGCGGTTTGAAAACGGTGTGGATGTGATCGCCGATGTGCAGGGCCGCTTTGGTGATGCGCTGTACTCGGCATATGTCAGCACGCGGATGCATCCCTATCAGGACATGTCGTTTCACGGCGAAAAAGGCTTTATCCGCCTGACCGCCCCTTTCAATGCCCGGGTGTTTGGCGAGGCGCGTGTCGAAGTCCATGCCGTGGGCCATACCGGAGGCGGCATGGTGACAACCCATCGCTTCCCTGCGGATGATCACTATAAACTCCAGGTTCAGGCCTTCGGTCACGCGCTGCGCACAGGCGAAGCTTATCCCGTCCCGCTGGAATTCTCGCGCGGCACGCAGGCGATGATTGATCAGGTTTTTGCTGTGGGAACAGAGATTTAAGCAATCTTGCGCAAACGCGCCTGCCTGCAATAGGATCTGATGTGAAAGCGGAGGTGTCGATGGCTGGCGGATGGGCGCGCGATGGCGCAGTGAGCGAACAGATCGAGGCGTCAATATCTGACGAACTGGCGCGCATGAAAGCGCGCCAAGCGCCGGTGGGGGACAGCCTGACCCATTGTGCTGAATGTGAAGAAGAGATCCCTGAAAAACGGCGGGTCGCTTTGCCTGGCGTAAAACTGTGCATTGAGTGCCAGCAAGACCGGGATCAGTCGTTTCAAGCGCGGGGTGGCATCAATCGACGCGGCTCTAAAGACAGTCAGTTGAAATAGGGGCGTCGCCCCTCAGCCCGTGCGGGCTTCACCCCAGGATATTTGGGGCAAGAGAAAGGCTTTTCATCTTGTCCCAAATACTCTCGCCAAAGGCATCGCGCGCAGGCGCGATTAGTCTTCCATGGCCTCAAGCTCGTCGATCATGTCGGAAATCATGCTTAGGCCCTTGTCCCAGAATTTCGGATCTGATGCGTCCAGACCGAAGGGGGCAAGCAGCTCTTTATGGTGTTTTGAGCCACCGGCTTTGAGCATGTCGAAGTACTTCTCTTCAAAGCCTTCGTCGCCTTCTGCATAGACCGCATAGAGCGCATTCACGAGGCCGTCGCCAAAGGCATAAGCATAGACATAGAAAGGCGAATGCACGAAATGCGGGATATAGGCCCAGAAGGTTTCATAACCCTCCATGAACTCGAAGGCTGGCCCAAGCGACTCGGCCTGCACGGACATCCAGAGCGCATTGATGTCTTCTGGCGTCAATTCGCTGTCGCGGCGCGCGGCGTGGAGTTTGCATTCAAAGTCATAAAACGCGATCTGGCGGACAACCGTGTTGATCATGTCTTCGACTTTGCCTGCCAGAAGCACTTTGCGCTGTTCTTGCGTTTCCGCAGCATCCAGCATTTTACGGAAAGTTAGCATTTCGCCAAAGACCGAGGCAGTTTCAGCCAGCGTCAATGGCGTTGAAGAGAGCATTTCGCCCTGATCGGCTGCCAGAACCTGATGCACGCCATGGCCAAGTTCATGCGCCAAGGTCATGACGTCACGCGGTTTGCCCAGATAGTTCAGCATCACATAGGGGTGCACGTTCGTGACCGTTGGATGCGCAAACGCACCCGGAGCTTTGCCGGGCTTGACACCTGCGTCGATCCAGCCGTCTGTGAAGAATGGTTCTGCCAGCTCTGCCATGCGGGGATCAAAGGCTGCATAGGCGTCAGAGACGGTCTTGCGCGCTTCGTCCCAGTCAACGATGCGCGGATCATCCATGGGCAGGGGCGCGTTGCGGTCCCAGACCTGCATTGTGTCGAGCCCCAGCCATTTGCGCTTCAATTCATAGTAACGGTGGCTGAGTTTTGGATAGGCCGCGACCACTGCGTTGCGCAGGGCCTCGACGACTTCGGGTTCCACGTGGTTTGACAGATGCCGACCGGTTTGCGCGGTTGGCATGCTGCGCCAGCGGTCCATGACCTCTTTTTCTTTGGCCTGTGTGTTGTGAACGCGGGCAAAGGTTTTGATGTTCGCGCCCAGCACCCGTGCAACTTCGCGCGCCGCGGCCTCGCGTTTGGAGCGTTCTGGGTCCGTCAGGAAGTTCAGAGTGGCTTCGATGTTGAGGGTCTCGCCCTCCATGTTGAATTCCAGTCCCGCAATGGTTTCGTCAAACAAGCGTTCCCATGCGTCGCCAACGACCCCCATGTCGTGCAGGAATTTCTCCATCTCATCAGACAGTTGGTGCGATTTCAGCGCGCGGATGCGATCCAGGACAGGCTTATAGCGTGCCAGATCTGCGTTTTGGGCCATGAGGCCGTCCAGATGGTCGTCCTCAAGCCGGTTCAGTTCCAGTGTGAAGAACACCAGCGGCGTCGAGAAATGCGTCAGCTGTTCCTGACAGTTGGCCATGAACTGAGCGCGTTCGGCGTCGATGGTCATCTGATAATACCGCAGCCCTGCATAGGACATGATGCGGCCAGACACCTGGCTGATCTTTTCGTTGCGATGAATGCAGGTCAGCATGTCTTCGGCACTCAGCGTGTTCAGCTTGCCTTCGTAGTCCGCGGCAAAGGCGCTGCATTCCTGCTCAAGGAACGCCAGATCTGCCTCAAGTTCGGGCGCGTCGGGTGCTGTGTACAGATCGCTAAGATCCCATTCCGGCAAATCGCCGAGGTTCTCGCTGCCAGAGCTGGCATTTGCGTCGCGCAACGGGAAGGGCAGTGTGAACATGAGGGCCTCGTCTGTGAACTGTGTTACGTGACAGATAGGCAGAGCGGGCAGGTGGGTGCAAGGGGCGCAAGCGGGAATTGCGCCTCGCTGACTTAGACGTGTTGACCAAAGAGGGCTGCCATGCCGGCAATTGCCGGTCCACGCATGGCGGCGCTGTCCATCAGGACTTCGTGCTGTCCCTTGTCGATCATCATGAGGGTGCCATTGGGCCAGCGGTCCATGCGGTCTGTGACGCCAAGCGGGTTCACGATGTCTTCGTCCGTGCCCAGAATGGTGAAACAGGGAATGTCGGGCGAGGGGGCTTTCTTGAGGCGCGCGCATTCTTTCAGAGCCTCGTATGCCCAGCGGTATGTGAAGCCTGCAATCATCAACTCTGGGTTGGCGCGGGCCTGTTCTTGCATGCGGACATACATGGCGCGGTCCGTGGTTAGCAGGTTTTCTTCAAAGGGGTCTTCCAGCACATAGATCTTGTCGCTGGCGCCCGGTGCAAAAAGATGCCCCTGGCCCACGGCTGACACGGCGCAACCCAGCCATTTGCCGAAGGTGCGCACCAAAGGCGTCGATCCAAGCCCCCACATGGGCCCGGAAAACGCGGCGGCCTTGACGGGCAGCCCCATGAGCAGGGCGCGCAGCCCGATACAGCCGCCCATGGAATGACCCAACAGATACCACGGCTTGGGCAGATCCAGTTCGACCGCAATCTCACGCGCTGCAGCCAGATCTTTCTGATAGTCAGCAAAGTCGGCGATATAGCCCGCAAGCGGGTTGTTGACCAACCGGTCGGCAAGGCCCTGACCGCGCCAGTCAATTGCGAACATGCCATAGCCATGTTCGGCAAAGTCGCCGGCGGTCACGGCGTATTTTTCGATATATTCCGACCGGCCGGGGAACATCAAAATCGTTCCCTTGCTGTCTGGGACCGCCCAGTGGGCGACCCGAATGTTGATGCCGTCCGCAGCTTTGCCCCAATAGGCCTGTGCGACAGGCTCGTTGGGGATCGATGCGTGGTAAGGTGCGGACGCCAAAGCCATCAGCTCAGGACCGACCCGAGTTTCATGGCCATACCCATGTCGCCGTCAACGGACAGGCGGCCTCCCATGAAGGCTGCGGTTGGGTTGAGTTCGCCTTCGAGAATTTCCTGAAATGTCTCTGCATCGGCGGTCAGGGTCACGTCTGTTTCGCTGTCGTCAGCGCGCACGCCGTCGCCGTCGATGACGATAGAGCCTTCGCCCTCGATCTCGAATTTTGCAGAGCCGTCGAACGCGTCGCCGCCCAGTTTTTCAGTCAGGGCCTCGACGGCCTTGGATACGATGTCGCTCATTGTCCGACCTTTCTTAGAAGTGATATACTGAAGGCTGGTAAATCCTTCGGTTCAGGTTACATTTATGACCGTTATGGTTCGCTTACCACATATTGTTAAACTTGCCGTCGCGGCAGGTGTTTTGCTGCCACTTTCTGGTGTGGCCTTTGCTCAGGATCGCCTGGACGATCTGATGCAGGACCTGCGTGGTGCGGACGCCGTTCAAGCGCAACGTATTTCGGGCGAGATCGAATTGCTATGGCGGCAATCTGGGTCCGCGTCTGCTGATTTATTGCTCAAACGGGGGCTGGATGCGTTGGAACGCGGAGAGTTGGACGCCGCCGTGGATCACCTGTCGGCTCTGACAGATCATGCGCCCGAGTTTGCCGAGGGCTGGGTCAGTCGCGCTGGCGCCTTTGTGCGCATGGGCTATTATGGCATGGCGATCTCTGACCTAGAGCACGCTTTGGCCCTAAACCCGCAGCACTATGAGGCGATCTATGGCCTTGGCGTGGTGCTGGAAACGATCGGGCGTCCAGCTGATGCCTTTGAGGCGATGCAATTATTGCAGACTATACATCCGCACTATCCCGACCTATCTGAGACTCTCGCGCGACTCGAGCCGCTGGCTCTGGGTCAGACCCTCTAATTCAAAGGCAATACAATGGCGCAGCAGGGGCGGGTGACCGCGGTCTTGGGACCGACCAACACGGGCAAAACCCATTTGGCCATCGAGCGCATGCTGGGCCACCGCACTGGAGTCATCGGTTTACCTCTGCGGCTGTTGGCCCGCGAAGTCTACGACAAGATTGTAGCGGCGCGTGGTCCGTCCGTTGTGGCCTTGGTGACCGGCGAAGAACGTATTCTGCCACCGCGTGCGCAGTATTGGGTCTGTACCGTCGAAGCGATGCCTGAGGGCATGGGATGTGATTTTCTGGCGGTCGATGAAATCCAGCTTTGCACAGATCCCGAGCGCGGCCATGTGTTCACAGACCGTTTGCTGCGGGCGCGGGGCCTGCATGAAACCATGTTTCTCGGCTCGGATTCGATGCGCGGTGTCATTGCCGATCTGATCCCCGAGGCGCAGTTCATCCGACGCGAGCGGATGTCGACCCTGAGTTACTCTGGCAGCCGCAAGATCTCGCGTATGCAGCCGCGCTCGGCGATCGTCAGCTTTTCCGTCGATAATCTCTATGCCATCGCAGAGCTGATGAAGCGGCAAAAAGGCGGGGCGGCGGTGGTGATGGGCGCGCTCAGCCCGCGCACGCGCAATGCGCAGGTTGCGCTTTATCAGAATGGCGATGTGGATTTTCTGGTGGCGACCGATGCGATCGGCATGGGTCTGAACCTTGATATCGATCACGTCGCCTTTGCCGGAACGAACAAGTTTGACGGCCGCCGAATGCGGGATCTGATGCCCAACGAGCTGGCACAGATCGCGGGCCGGGCCGGACGCGGCATGAGCCACGGCACCTTTGGTGTGACCGGCGAAGCGCGACCCTTGGACCAGCCAGTGGCCGAAGCCATCATGGAGCATCGGTTCGCACCAGTTCGCAAACTGGTGTGGCGTAATTCGGATCTGCGGTTTGGCCATGTGGATGCGCTGATCGACAGTCTTGAGCAACCAACCAGCGACGAAAGACTGGTCAAGGCGCGCGAGGCCGATGACCTGTTGGCGCTGAAGTCCTTGACCCGCGAGGCCGAGGTGCGCGCGCGCGCAAGCGACGCGAAATCCGTGCGGCTTTTGTGGGATGTTTGCCGCGTGCCGGATTTCCGCGGCATCAGCCACAATGAACACGCCAGCCTGCTTGAAGCCATCTTCACCCATCTGCACGAGCGTGGATCGATCCCGAACGACTGGTTCTTACGTCAGGTCAAGCGAATCGACCGGACCGATGGAAACATCGACACCTTGTCCAAAAGAGTTGCATTTATACGTACATGGACCTACGTCGCGCAGCGAAATGGTTGGATTGACGATGAAAATTATTGGCGGGACGAGACTCGCGCTGTAGAAGATCGCCTGTCAGACGCATTACACGCAAGATTGACTGAAAAATTTGTGGACCGCCGAACCTCGGTTCTGCTCCGGCGGCTCAAACAGAAGGAGGCCCTTTTGGCCGAAGTAAATGAAAATGGAGATGTGACCGTCGAGGGGGAATTCGTCGGTCGTCTCGAAGGATTTAGATTTCAAGCTGACAAGTCAGCTGAGGGCGCCGAAGCCAAGACACTGCGTCAGGCGAGTCTCGCTGCACTTGCGCCGCAATTTCATCTGCGGGCGGATCGGTTTTATAATGCACCGGACACAGAAATAGATTTCACCGAACAGGGTGGTCTGATGTGGGGCGAATACGCGGTCGGCAAACTGGTTGCCGGACCCGAACCCCTGAAACCCTCTGTTGACGTTTTTGTCGATGACGAAGCCGGGCCGGATGTTGCGCAGAAAGTGCAACGGCGGCTGCAGCACTTCATCGACCGCAAAATCGCTGCTTTGTTTGAGCCGCTGCTCAATCTGTCGCGTGACGAAGAGCTGTCGGGGCTGGCACGCGGATTTGCTTTCCAGATGGCCGAAGCGCTGGGTGTGATCCCACGCGGGGACGTGGCCGAAGACGTGAAAGCCCTGGATCAAGATGCCCGTGGCGCGCTGCGCAAGCACGGCATCCGGTTTGGCCAGTTTACAATCTTTATGCCGCTGATGCTCAAGCCTGCGCCAACCCGGTTGCGCTTGGTGCTGTGGTCCTTGTCAAAAGGTCTGAGCGAATTCCCGGAAGCGCCGCCTCCGGGTCTGGTGACTGTGCCAGCAGGCGAAGGCGCACCGCAGGGCTATCACGCGATGGCCGGTTATCGTGCCGCTGGCGAACGCGCCATTCGGATCGATATGCTGGAACGCCTGGCAGATATGCTGCGTACCGAAGACAGCCGTGGTGGGTTTGAAGCCAACCCTGACATGTTGTCGATCACAGGTATGACGCTGGATCAGTTTGCGGATCTGATGAAAGGTCTGGGCTATAACGCCGAGCGTGGCGAGCGGCCAAAGGTGAAGCCTGAGGCGACTGACGAAACACCAGCAGAGGGCGCACCGGCGGCTGAGGCTGCTGAACCCGCGGCCGAGGCTGATACTGCGTCTGAGGTCGAAGCGACGGAAGAGGCGCCTGCAGCCGAAGTCGAAGTCTTTTATTCTTTCACTTGGGGTGGCCGTGGCGCGCGTCAGACCAACCGTGGCGGACAAAACCAGAAACCACGGCGCGATGGTGGTGCCCCAAAAGGCCGTCGTCAGGGCAAACCTGGTGGCAAACCGGGCGGCAAACCGCGTCAAGACAAAGCCAAAAGCTTTCAGTCGCGTCCGCCTAAGAAAGAAAAAGCCATCGACCCGGATAACCCATTCGCGGCCCTCATGGCGCTTAAAGAGAAAAGCTAACCTGACCGGCGCGCTTTCGGGCGCGCCTTTTCCCGGACAGCCGAATGACCGACGCCCCAGCCAAACTGCGCATCGACAAATGGCTTTGGCACGCCCGGTTCTTCAAAACCCGCACCTTGGCGGCGAAAGTGGTGTCTGGCGGTCACGTTCGCGTCAACGGGGCGAAAATCAGCAAGCCCAGTCACTCTGTTGCGGTCGGCGATGTCTTGACCTTTCCACAGGCCAAGCGTATCCGCGTTGCGCGTATCGAGGCACTCGGAGACAGGCGTGGACCGGCCCCCGAAGCACAGGCGCTGTATTTTGATATGACCGAACCCGAGAAGAAAACTCCGAGAGGGGTGACATTCGAAGGAAAAGGTCGCCCGACCAAACGCGATCGACGCAATCTCGATCTTATGAAATCCCGACCGCTTGAAGATTAGGTCGCACTGAATTAGCTATACGCCAAAGCTCAGGAATAAACGCCCATGACTTATGTCGTCACCGAAAACTGTATCGCATGTAAGTACACTGACTGTGTTGAAGTCTGTCCGGTAGATTGTTTTTACGAAGGTGAGAACACATTGGTGATCCACCCTGACGAATGTATCGACTGTGGCGTCTGTGAACCCGAGTGCCCAGCCGAAGCGATTTCGCCGGATACTGAGCCTGACATGGAAAAATGGGTCGAGTTCAACCGCAAGTATGCGGAAATCTGGCCTGTGATTATCTCGAAAAAAGACCCGATGCCTGGGTACGAAGATCGCGATGGCGAAGAAGGCAAAATGGAGAAGTATTTCTCTGAAGCGCCCGGCGAAGGCGGCTAAGAGCTGATTCTCTAGATTGATTCGCTGCACGGCGGCATGATTCTGGCAATAATGGCCCGGCTAACCCACTGATTGTATTTCCAGAAATATGCAATCATGCTGCGGGTGCTTTGAATTGGTCAGTTTTTATGCTATGATTTCTGGATAAATGAATAGGACCACCTGATACCATCCCTTCGGCCCCGAGCCATCGGATGGTTTTTTGCGCCAAAATCAACCTCTGGGCGGAATGCCGATTTCCGCGCAAGTGTCTTTGTCGCTCTGGTCTGGCTCTTATAGGAAGAACTAAATGAGCAAGAAAAAGAACGAATTCCGCCCGAACGACTTTGTCGTCTATCCTGCACATGGCGTTGGGCAGATTGTCTCGATCGAGGAACAGGAAATTGCAGGCATCGACCTGGAACTTTTTGTGATTTCGTTTGAGAAAGACAAAATGACTCTGCGGGTTCCTACCCATAAGGCAACGGCCATCGGGATGCGTGGCCTCAGCTCGCCTGATGTGATCAGCCAGGCGATGAAAACCCTGAAGGGCAAAGCCAAAGTTAAGCGGGCGATGTGGTCGCGCCGCGCTCAGGAATATGAGCAAAAGATCAATTCTGGCGACCTGATTGCCATCGCCGAAGTGGTGCGTGACCTGCACCGCACCGACGACCAGCGTGAACAGAGCTATTCCGAGCGTCAGCTTTACGAAGCCGCGCTAGAGCGCCTGACCCGCGAAGTCGCGGCTGTTTCCGGTGGCGACGAAGTGCTGGCCGCAAAGCAGGTTGACGAAGTGCTGACCGCACGCGCAGCCTGATCTTACCGTCTGAATTTGAAGAACCGCGTCCCTTGGGGCGCGGTTTTCTTTTGGGAATTGGCGATGCTTAGGCCAGCGCTATCAGCAAAACGAGCGCTGTGATCTGCTGCGTTGCGCCCAGTACATCCCCCGTCTGACCGCCAATCTTTGCGCGTGCCAGCATGGCCATCGCCGCAACAACCGCCGTGCCCAAAATAAGCAGCGGGACAGTTGTCAGCCCAATCAGCAAAAGCGACAGCACAGACGCTCCTGCCACCGCCAGCGCCGCGGTTGCGCGATCGGGGCGTCCTTGGGACTGGCTGAGGCCTGTATCGCGGGCGTTTGGTAAGGCGTGCATCACCGCGGGCATCGCGCTGCGGGACAGGGTTTCGATGACGATCAGCGGGAAAAACCACCAGCCGCCCTCGATTAACAGCCAGATGGCGGCCCACCGCGTAATCAGGCTGAGGACCAAGGCGATCACGCCATAGGCGCCGATGGCGCTGTCTTTCATGATCTCAAGGCGGCGGGTCTGGTCCCATCCTCCCCAGAACCCATCGGCACAATCCGCCAGCCCGTCTTCATGCATCGCACCGGACAGGACAATCGTCGCCGCCACATAGATGCCAGCCGCAAGCGCAGGCGCAACGCCCAGCCACAGACAGACGGCGATCAGAACCGCAGCACATGTGCCAAGCACCGTGCCCGCGATTGGATAGGCCCAACTGGCTTCTGCGGTGCGATCAAATTCGGCTTTCACCGGAAACCGGGTCAAAAGCGCTAGTGCCGTTGCGACATCTTTGAACTGAGGGGCTGACATGTCGTGACTTTCCACCTGAATGTCCCTTATGGACTTGTGATCACCTGACACTGCGCTAAAGAACTTGTCAACTTAAGGGGGGAACAGGGATACCATGACACAGGCCTTTTCAACACTCGCCGAATTTCGCAGCCTTCTTGCCGCAGCGCCGGCCTCGGACTCGGCCGCATATGGCGCCGCCGAAGAGCGCAACGGCCAATTGACGAAGCCTCCGGGCTCGTTGGGTCGCCTTGAAGAACTAGCCGTTTGGTACGCAGGATGGCGCGGTACTGAAAAGCCTGCAATCACGTCCCCTCAGGTCATTGTTTTTGCTGGCAACCATGGTGTGACGGCACAGGGTGTGTCTGCGTTTCCGGCGGAAGTGACCGTGCAAATGGTGATGAACTTTCAGCACGGCGGGGCGGCGATCAATCAATTGTCCAAGGCGGCTGGGGCCAAGCTGGATGTGCACGCGCTGGATCTGGACACACCGACCGCTGATTTCACGCAAGGCCCAGCGATGTCAGAAGACGAAGCTGTCGCAGCGCTTCTGGCCGGCTGGACTGCGGTTGATGATGCAACCGATCTGTTGGTTGTGGGCGAAATGGGCATCGGCAACACCACATCTGCCGCGGCGATTGCGCATGCACTTTATGGTGGCGAGGCCGAAGACTGGGTTGGTCGCGGCACGGGCGTTGATGACGCAGGGCTGGCAACCAAAGCCCGCGTTGTTCGCGAGGGCGCGGCTGTGAATACAGATCGCTCGGGTCTGGAAGTCCTACGTTGCCTTGGCGGGCGCGAGCTGGCTGCGATGGCCGGGGCTATTGCCAAGGCACGCGTTGCGCGCATCCCTGTGGTGCTGGACGGCTTCATCTGCACCGCCGCCGCCGCGACATTGGCCGCCGAAGACGACAGCGCGCTCGATCACTGTGTTGCAGGCCACGTGAGCGCCGAAGCAGCCCATTTCAATGTTCTGAAAAACCTTGGCAAAGAGCCGTTGCTTGCGATGAACATGCGTTTGGGCGAAGCCTCGGGCGGCGCGCTGGCGATCAATATCGTCAAATCCGCCGTGGCTTGTCATTCCGGCATGGCGACCTTTGCCGAGGCAGGCGTTTCGGCAGGCTAGCTGTCTTTCCCGATCTGAGCTGTGAGGACGGTCTGAAGCTCGGCTTCCAGCTCGCGGGCTTTTTCAACATAGGGCGCGTTCTGTGATGCGGGGACATCCTCGCGCCACAAAAGCGCCAGTTCGCGCACGGCGTCTCGGTCGTGATGATAGAAGGCTTCTTCTGCCATCGCGGCCTCGTAATCCGTCAGCCCCATGTTCTCTAAAACATAGCGACCGGCCCGCAGCGAGCTGTCAAACATCTCGCGGACAATGTCGTTGGCCCCGGCCTGAAACAGTTTGAAAACCGTCGAGCGGTCCGTGGCCCGCGCGATGATGTGCAAGTCAGGCCGCTCTTTGCGGGCATGTTTCACCAGCCGCAGCGTGGCCGCCGTGTCATCCAGTGCGACCACCAGAACCTTGGCATCTTTCAGGCCCGCAGCGCGCAACAGGTCGGGGCGCGTCGGATCACCAACATAGGCGCGCACCCCAAAACGGCGCATGGTTTCGATGGTTTCAAGATTGCGGTCCAAAACAACGGTTTTGAATCCGGACGCCCGCACCAAGCGATTGACGATCTGACCAAACCGTCCGATGCCTGCAATGATTACCGGCCCGCTTTCGTCAATCTCATCCGGTTCTGCGTCCTCGTCCACATCCTGCATGCGAGCCGACAGCATTTCATACAGGATAAACAACAGAGGGGTGATCAGCATCGACAAAGCGACCACCAACAGCAGGGTTTCTGACAGCGCGGTGGGCAGAA
Organism: Cognatishimia sp.; assembly: GCF_964229375.1. Lineage (GTDB taxonomy): Bacteria > Pseudomonadota > Alphaproteobacteria > Rhodobacterales > Rhodobacteraceae > Cognatishimia. The sequence goes on along the minus strand of NZ_CAXREH010000069.1, from coordinate 10,427 downwards.
CGTTGGTCTGAAGGGCGAATGAAATCAGCACAAAGCCGAATTCGCCAGCCTGCGCCAAGGCCAGGGCAAACAGCCACTGATCGCGCCCGCGCAGGCCAAATGCGCGTCCCAGAACAAACAGGATCGCCATTTTGATTGCGATGACGGCAAGGGTCAGCGATAGAATGTTCAGTGGATCGTCAAACAAGGTTGGGAAGTCGATCTGAGCGCCTACGGTGATAAAGAAGATGCCCAGCAGCAGGCCTTTGAACGGCTCAAGATCGCTTTCGAGTTCGTGACGAAACTCAGAGTTCGCCAGAACGACACCCGCAAGGAACGTGCCAAGTGCGGCCGACAGGCCAACCAGCATCATCAGAAAACCGATGCCAACTACGATCAGCAGGGCAAGGGCCGTGTACATTTCGCGCAGTCCGGCTTTGTCGATAAATCGAAACATCGGCCGCACCAGATAGATGCCTGCAAGGATCACACCTCCGACAACGCCCAATGTGACCAGTGTAACGCCCCAGCTTGGCAGGCCTTCGACCAGCGACAGGCTGGCGTGATGGTCATCTCCGTGATCGCCCAGAGAGATCGATCCATCTGCTGCAATTTCGGGGATTACGGGCAAGGCCAAAAGCGGCAACAGCGCCAGCATTGGAATGACGGCGATGTCCTGCATCAGAAGCACAGAAAAAGTGGCCCGCCCGCCGGATGTTTGCATAAGCCCCTTTTCATTCAGGGTTTGCAGCACGATCGCCGTCGAGGACAGCGCAAAGATCAACCCAACCGCCAAGGCGATTGTCCAGGCATAGCCCCACTGACTGAACAGCACCCAGACCGCCGCGGTCGTCAATGTGATCTGCAAACCGCCAAGACCCAGCAGTTTGTGCCGCATATCCCAAAGGGCGCGAGGGTCCAGCTCTAGCCCGATAATGAACAACATCATAACCACGCCAAATTCCGCCACATGCTGCAGGCTTTGCGTCTCGTGGCTGCCCATCAAGCCAAGCACAGGGCCGATCATCACCCCCGCCATCAGATACCCCAAGACAGAGCCAAGCCCCATGCGCGAGGCGAGGGGTACAGCAATGACCATGGCGACTAGGAAAATCGTGGCTTGGTAAAGGAAAACATCCATGGTTGGCTTTCTTTATGGGCGCAGAGTTATGTGGGCAGAGGCGCGTCGCGTTTGAGTTGGTCCATGACGATCTGGCTTTGCACGCGGCTGACCGCTTCGTGGGGCAGCAGCACTTCGTGGATCAGTCGGTTCAGCGCCGCAAGATCCTCGCAATAGACCCGAAGCAGATAGTCAGCGTCCCCCGTCAGCGTCCAAACGCTGGTGATCTCTGGGCGAAGGGAAAACAGGCGGTTGATAGACGCGCTTTGGGCGGGGCCGTGGGTGTCTAACTGTACCTGCACAAAGGCCTGAACCGTAAGGCCGACCCGAACCGGATCGATCTTGGCGGCATAATTCTGAATATAGCCTTCAGCCTCAAGCCGCTGCTTGCGTCGCCCTGCCTGGCTGGTGGACAGATTCAACCGTTCCCCCAACTGCTGGGCGGTCAGTTGCGCGTCGTTTTGCAGGGCCGATAGTAGGTTTTTGTCGGTTTGATCAAGCATCGTGCGGTTTTTGCGCGTGATTTGTGAATATTTTTTGAATGTTACGCGAAATATTTGGAAATTGCACGCAATAATGCGGAGTTTGCGCTTCGCCGTGCGCCTAAATTGGACTCAACACATAGCAACGCATACTTTGGAGCTGCCCAATGGGTCCATTCCCGCATGACGCACCGCGCGCCGAAATCTCTGACTATAACCCTGCCGGAACCGACGGCTTTGAGTTTGTGGAGTTCGCGCATCCGGAACCGCAAGAGCTGCGCGAGTTGTTCGCGCGGATGGGCTATGCGCATGTGGCCAACCACAAGACCAAAGCCATCGAGCTGTGGCAGCAGGGTGATGTTACGTATGTTCTGAACAACGAGCCAAACAGCTTCGCCGCTCGGTTCGCCGAAGAACACGGCCCCTGCGCGTCAGCGATGGCATGGCGGGTTGTGGATGCACAAAAGGCCTATGACCATGCGGTTGCCAAAGGCGCCAAACCCTATGATGCCGATGACAAAACTTTGGACTGGCCTGCGATCGAAGGCATCGGCGGGTCTCTGATCTATTTCACAGACCAGTATTACGACACATCGCCTTACAATCAGGAATTTGACTGGACCACTCAGTCCAAACCGGAGGGCGACGGGTTCTTTTATCTGGATCATCTGACCCACAATGTCTTCAAAGGAAATATGGACGTCTGGTTCCGGTTCTATGGCGATCTGTTTAACTTCCGCGAGATCCGTTTCTTGGACATCGAAGGGAAATTCACCGGCCTGTTTTCCCGCGCGCTGACCAGCCCTTGCGGTAAGATCCGTATCCCGATCAACGAGGACCGCGGTGAAACCGGCCAGATCGTGAGCTATCTGAAAAAGTACAAGGGCGAAGGCATTCAGCACATCGCGGTTGGATCAGATGACATCTACAGCTCGGTTGATGCGATTGCCGAGAAAGGCCTGAAATTCATGCCTGGCCCGAATGAGGCCTATTACGATCTGTCCTATGAGCGGGTCAAAGACCACACCGAGCCCAAAGACCGCTTGATGCAGCACGGCATTCTGATTGACGGCGAAGGCGTTCTGAACGGTGGCGAAACCAAGATCCTGCTGCAGATTTTCTCTAAGACCGTGATCGGTCCGATCTTCTTTGAGTTCATCCAGCGTAAAGGCGACGATGGCTTTGGCGAAGGGAACTTCAAGGCGCTGTTTGAAAGCATCGAGCAAGAGCAGATCAACAACGGCGAGATCGCCGCGGAATAATGCAGTCTGGCGCGGCGCACTCTGACATCCGCGCCATCTGCAATCGAGCGAGGGGTAGGGCCGGACACGGCTCTCTTCCTGTCATACGGGGGGCGTGTTGCTGCTGACCTGGGCTGCAAAGCTATAGGACAACGGCCATGCGTCTCCCGTATGCTTTTGAGTCTACTTTTGTGCGGCTGTTACCCTTTGGGCAGAGCTAAAACGATGCTGCGGCTGCCTTTTACATAGCGCAATTCGCTTTCCCCAATGGCCGAGACGCGGCCGCCGTCCAAACGATCCCCGACTTTGACCTTTTTGTAGCGCCCTGTGGACAGGCGCACCAAGGCGCGGCGGTCGCTTGTCGTGCCGTAAACGCCGATCAGGTTGATTTTACGCAGGTTAATCGCGTTGGTTTGCGTGGCAGAACGTGCCACCGAGGCAGAGCTTGGGATCGACGGAGTTGTAACCTGCGCGGGTGGCACCGCCACCGCTGCGAGTTGTTGCTGAACCTGCGCGGCTTTCTCTTCGAAGCCTTTGGGCCGCAGGGAAGGGCGCAGGCTGGATAGAACGGCCTGTTCTGTTGCGCCCTCAAGGTCAGTGGGATCAATCGACGCAACCACTGCAGCGGCGGCTTGCAGCGCTGGATCGTTGGGGCGCAGGCGTGGTCTGAGCGAGGCCAGTTCCGATAGGGTGCTGCCACCCAGTGTTGCGCGCTCGTTCTGTTCTACCAGATCGCCGGGCCGCGCTTGTGGGCGCAGACTGGCGAGTTGCAGTTGGGCAGGGCTTTCCACCGCGTCTGGAACTGGTGTTGCCACCTCGGACCGGGTTGGGAAAGACGCGGGTACGACAGCCGGTTTGCCCGCAAATACGGTGAACCACTGCGGTGTCAGCGCGCCTTCGCGGGTGGCAACCACAAGGCCGCGCTCATCATAGTCCACCACAGTGCCCGCAGGCAGCGGGTCAAATTGCGCGGGCAAGGACACATCGCTTGCAAAGCTTTCGATTTGCGGCAGGGCGATCGCGTCATGGGTCTGTTGCGAGACCTCAAATGAGCCGAAATAGATGCCGTCGGTGTTTTCCGTGACAGGCACATCGGGCTGACGGGGGGCGAAATCCCAGATCCCAGTCGCAGCATAGCGTGCCTCGGCCTCAAGCGAGGGCTCAACGGCGGCTTCTACCGGATCATAGATGCCGTCGTCCTCAAGCGCTTCGATCTCGGCGCTGTCGGTGATGGTGTCTGGTGAAACAGGGGCCAGTGGGCGCGTGTCAACGTCAGGCTCTGGCAAGGCAGCAACCTGTGTGGTCTCGTCTTGGCCCTGCCAAAGGGTCGCCACGCCGTCTTCTGTGAAGAGCGCAGCCCAGGTGACCGCCGCTGCCAGCAAGACAACAAAGAACGCGATCAGGTAAAGCGAAATGGCTTTGTGGCGCGGCAGCTCGGACATCGGTTGTGGCGACACGCCGACAAATGTTTCGGTACGCGCTTGCGGGGCCGGATTAACCACGTCAAGCGCTGGAACCATCGCGCCTTTTGGATGTGCTTTCAGACCGGCTGCCAAGGTGGCAGGATCAAACCGTGGGGCTTGGTCACTGACGCTGGGTGTCGTGGTTGGCGCGGGAACCGGCGCCACAATGGTGTCTTGTGTTACCACGGGGCTGCGCGGCGCCGGTGCAGGTTCGGCGATTGGCGTTACCGGTTCAAGCGGTGTCTCGGGGCTTGGTCGACGGCGGGAGGCAAAAGACGGCGCATCATCGAACGCGGCGGGTTTGCTGTAGAGAGGTTTAAAGTCAAATGGCGCGCCCGCGCCGCTGATGTCGACGGCCAACAGATCCGGTTCGGGGTATTCGTCCGCATTCAGGAACGGCGTGGCTGCACCCGTTGCACCAAAGAACGGCTCGCCGTCAAATTCGTCGCCCGTCGGGATCGCAACAAAACCGACAGCGGCAAAGCCATGTTCAATTGCAAAGGCCTCGGCTTCGCGCAGGGTGTCCAACGCCACCGCCGCTACAAGGAAGACGTCGTCAACCTCGGTGAAGTCATATGACAGCTCGCTGACCGCATAGGGCGTTGCGCCCTCCAAAGCTGCCGCGACCTGTGCTTCGGCATCGTCATCGGTTGCTGCGATCTGCAAATATTTGATTTGATCATTGGGCAGCACAAGCTTGCAGGCTGCTGCTCCGTCAACGAGCGCTTCGCCTTCTTCACGCAGCTCGGCCAAGGCCGCGCCCAGATCGCGGTGATCCAGCGGAACCTCCCCTAACAGATGCCACCCCGTTTCTGCGCGACACAGGAACGTGATGCCTTCCATAGAGAGGGATAGGGCGAAATCGGGCTTCATAGATGAGCTCTAAGCTTCAAACCAATTGGGTACTGCTGTTGTTACGGCAAAGTTTACAGCAGGAAGCCGCCGAGGCAAAGCAAAAGCAGTTGATCTTAGGTGCAATGCGCGCTGCAATGCCGATCGGGGATGCTTCGAACGTTTGGAGGCAATCATATGAAGACTTTTCATTCTCTTGTTCTGGCCGCGGCACTCGCGATTCCGACCTTTGGATTTGGCGGCGAGATCGTCGTGAACGGGCAAGGCTCGGTCGAGCAGGTACCGGACATGGCGACCATTACGCTTGGGTCGCAATTCGCGGCAAAACAGGCAGGCGATGCTTTGGATCAGGTCAGCGAAGCCACGGCTGCGGTCTTGGAAACGCTGACGGAAATGGGCTTGGAGCCACGAGATATTCAAACCAGCGGCCTTTATCTGAACCCGGTCTATGACGACAGCTATACCCGCCACGGCGCGCGCAACATTCGCGGGTATTCGGCGGGCAATACCGTCCATATTCTGGTGCGCGATCTGGATAAACTGGGCGTGTTGCTGAATGAGGTCGTCGAAAACGGGGCCAATACATTCAATGGCCTGAGTTTTGGGCTGCAAGACGCGACAGATGCCAAGAACGAAGCCCGTCGCCGTGCGGTTGCCGATGCCCGTGCCAAGGCAGAACTTTATGCCGAAGCAGCTGGTGTCTCGCTTGGCAAGATTGTGGAGTTAAAAGACGGGTCGACGTCAGCGCCTCAGCCGGTCTTTATGAAAGCCGCCGCAATGGAAATGGCAGATTCCGTTCCAATCGCAGAAGGTGAGGTTTCGACCTCGGCGCGGGTGACGATTACGTTTGAAATTGCCGAGTGATGCCCCTTAGGGCTTCGTGCCATGACGGTTTCAAAAAACAGCGCCGACCCTAGGGCCGGCGCTGTTGTCGTTAATTTTTAGCAGATTATTTTCCAGCGGCGTTTAGCGCGCGGTCCAGATCGCCTTTCAGGTCTTGAATGTCCTCGATCCCGATTGATAGTCGCACGATGCTTGGGCCTGCGCCCGCTGCGGTCTGTTGCTCGACTGTCAACTGACGGTGCGTAGTGGACGCCGGGTGAATGATCAAAGACCGCGCATCGCCAAGGTTGGCGACGTGGCTGAAGATCTCGAGGCTGTCCACGAGTTTGACGCAGGCATCATAGCCGCCTTTCAAGGAAATCGTGAAAAGAGCAGAAGCCCCCCTGGGACAGATGCTTGCCATGCGCTCATAATAGGGCGAGGATTTCAAGCCCGCATAAGTCACATAGTCCACCGCGTCGTGCCCCTCGAGCCATTCAGCCAGTTCGGTCGCGTTCTCGACATGACGCTGCATCCGCAGTGACAGCGTTTCGATCCCCATCAGAGTATAATGCGCCGCCTGAGGGTTCATGGTCATCCCCAAGTCCCGCAGACCGATCGCAATAGAGTGGAAGGTGAAGGCCAGCGGACCAAAGGTCTCGTGGAATTTCAGCCCGTGATAGGCCGGTTCCGGGGCAGACATGGACGGGAATTTGTCATTTGCAGACCAGTCGAATTTCCCGCTGTCCACAACACAGCCGCCGGTGACCGTGCCATTGCCTGTCAGGTATTTTGTTGTCGAATGCACAACCAGCGTTGCGCCCAGGCTGATCGGGTTACACAGATAGGGCGTGGCCGTGGTGTTATCCACGATCAAAGGGATGCCTGCCGTGTCAGCCACAGCCGCGATGGCAGGCAGGTCCGCAATATGTCCGCCGGGGTTTGCAATGGATTCACAGAACACCGCGCGGGTGTTTTCATCAATTGCGTCTGCCAAAGCTTCGGTATCGTCGATGTCGACGAATTTCGCGCTCCAGCCAAAGCGTTTGATGGTCTGGCTGAACTGGGTGATTGTGCCGCCATATAGCCGGTTAGACGCAACCACATTGCAGCCCGGCTGCATTAGCGGGAACAGGGCCATGATTTGGGCCGCGTGACCTGACGAGCAACACACCGCACCAACGCCGTTTTCCAAGGTGGCAATCCGCTCTTGCAGCACCGCAATCGTCGGGTTTGTCAGGCGGGAATAGATAAAGCCCACTTCTTGCAGGTTAAACAAGGCCGCCGCGTGATCAGAGTCGCGAAAGACAAACGCGGTGGACTGATGGATCGGCGTCTGGCGCGCACCTGTCGCCGGATCAGGCCGGGCGCCCGCGTGAATCTGCAAAGTGTCAAAACCGTAGGTTGGTCCGTCCGTCATCGTTAATCTCCATGAACTGTTAGCAAATGTGTAGGCGGCGGCGCGCGCGCTTTCAATGGTCTCTTTGTCAGCCAAGCACCTTGGAACGCAGCGGCGCTAGCGCGGCCGGGTCTTGAGGCGCTCTTTCATCATTGCGTCGCCTGCTTCAGTTCCGTCGTGGAAGGTGCCAAAGAGCTTGTCCATCGGCACCTCAAGCGTGCCGTAGTTCACTTCAAAGAAGCGATGGTGCATTTGGTGATGAAAGTTCCCCAGATGCAGCCGCTTCTTGCCTTTGGCCCAGAGTCCTTCAAAGCCTGAATGGGTGACAATCGCATAGAGCCCGAAAAACATCAGATGACAGATCACATGCACCGGATGGGTGGGCAGAACGAGATGCACAAGCGCCGTGCCAAAGTAGAGTAGATGCTCCACCGGATGCATCGACAGCCCAGACCACGGCCCCACATCCGTATTGCGATGATGCAATGCATGGAACCGATAGAGCAGGTTGCTATGTAAAAGCCGATGGATGGCGTAGAAATAAAGGCTCTCCCAAGGCGGGATCAGCAGGAAGACCAGCACGAACCAAAGCGCGCCGTCTTCCCAATTCCAGACCGGCGCATAACCATTGGCCATGGCCCAAAGGATTAGCGCCTCAAACAGCGACCAGATGGTCACGCCAGAGGCCAGCGCCCAAAAGACATTGTCGTAGTATTGATCGCCAAAAGTAAAGACGCGCCCCTTGCGCGGGTAGGGGCGAGGGTCATATTTGTGTGCGCCCCCTTGCAGAGCAAAGCGATAGAGCACCAGATGCAGGCCTTGTGCCACAATCGTAACGATCACCAGATTGCGCGCCCAGGTCCCAAGGATCCACCAGCCGGGGGTCTTAGCCGTTACAAGGCTTGGCGAAAGCCACGTCCAGACCGCCAAAGCCAAAAGCACAATCGCCATGCTGATGGTAAATGGAAACCACCCGCGCCACCACCAAAGTGCTGCGGCTTTGATATCTATGGGCCAAAGCCACAGGGGATTGACCCTCAGCGGCAATTCATCCGGTTTGTGGTTCCACTTTGCTTGCGCCATGAGCCTCTCCCTCAAAAGGAAGGCTAGAGCGCGAAATGACATGCGTCAAACGCCGCTACCGCATCCAGTGACCGGCCTTGCGGATTTTGTTGCGCAGGGCCTTTTCCTTGCGCGGCAGATTCTCGCGATCAAACATCGCCCGCACTTTATGGCCACGCCCGTGATAGACCATGAATTTGATCGGATCATATTGCTTCAGGATCGGTTTGATCGCCTGATCCTTGGACAGAGTCTCCAGCACCTCGACGACCTGATCGCTCTCGCGCGCATATAACAGAGGGAACATGCGGTAGTGACAGGTGATCCTGCCGTCCATCAACCCAAAGGGCAGGGCATCACGGCGTCCCCCAAGGGAGTGAATGACAAGGGGCAGGGCAATCTGGTCCAACCAGGGATCCAAACTCTGACAGACAAGCTCTTTGGGCGGATCGTCCCGGATCGACAGCGCATAGTTCAGAAACCGTTCGCCAAACTCATGCGGGCATCGATAATAAAAGAAGCCTGCGTTGAAATAGAGATAGCGCCGCCAGTATTCATCGGGCTGGCTCAGATCCAGCGAACTGGCGAAGTCCAACCCAAAGCGCGCATATAGCGACGCCCAGATCTCGGTATATCCGGGACCATACAGATCGGGCGTCGGCCAGGTGCCTTCGACCCGCAGCGACGCGCTGGGCACGTCAAAGTCAAAAGGCACGCTCATCAAGTCACCAAGAACAAGCGTGTCCGTGTCCAGAAACAGAAAGGGCTCGCCCTTGGGCAACACGCTCAGCGCTTCAATCTTGTTGCCATAGGGGTAGGTCGCGCCAAAATGCCGACTTTCAAACCCTACGATCTCGGCGCCCAGCTTTTTCAGCAACGTCCGGTGGGCTTCGTTTTTGATCGTCCGCGCGCGTGGCCACAGCGGACCTGCCTGTGGTTCCGCCACAAACAGACGCCCGGAAAACCCCGGCGTGTTCAGGCGCAGCGAGGCCAACAGTAAAATGGCCTCAAAGGTCAGGCGTCCGGATTGTCCGACGATAAGGATGTTGAAACCTGTCGAGGTCATCTTTGTTACATGCACCGCGTTTTTGCGCTCAGGCTACTGTTTTTGTCCTGTGTTGAGGAGGGGGAATTTCACCACCTGCGCGTCGCCCCTGATGGCCGAGTCTGTGGATAACGCTGCAGTGCCGCATTTAAGGTAAGGCGCGCGCTCTGAAATCCGCGCGGGTCTTCAGGTAAAGAGTCACCGAATGGCCGTATCTCTATGAAAAACAACGAATTTTGAAAAAAATGAAAAAAACTGACGAAAAGATTAAAAAAGCCCTTGCGGGTTCCGAGCACTAAGCATAGAACGCCCCTCACCGGAGCGGCGGCGACGCGGTTTTGGTAGAAATCTTGAGGTTAGTGAGGCGGGGCGCGCCGTTAGTTAGGGCGCATCTGGTCTTGTTTGTCTCTTCGGCAGTTACGGTTGCCACGTTTTTTGACATTGTGATGATATCGAAGAGATATGCGGGCGGTTTGGTTTGTTATCGACAGACGAGCTTCTGTATATCTGGTTCCTAGGGGTGTTTTTGCATCTCGATGATGGAATTAACAGCTTCACTGTTTGTCGGACTTCGGTTTCTTTGGAAACCAAGTACACAAACAGTTTATTCTCATTCTTCCTGCCGGGAGGATGGGATTGCCATCCCTTCGGGGATGTCAGTGATGTGCAGAGGTTCGAACGTTAAGGATACGATGGTAACATCGTTTCAACTTGAGAGTTTGATCCTGGCTCAGAACGAACGCTGGCGGCAGGCCTAACACATGCAAGTCGAGCGCCCTCTTCGGAGGGAGCGGCGGACGGGTTAGTAACGCGTGGGAACGTGCCCAGATCTAAGGAATAGCCACTGGAAACGGTGAGTAATACCTTATACGCCCTTCGGGGGAAAGATTTATCGGATTTGGATCGGCCCGCGTTAGATTAGGTAGTTGGTGGGGTAATGGCCTACCAAGCCTACGATCTAT
>NZ_CAXREH010000068.1:0-18189 GCF_964229375.1 Cognatishimia sp. | reverse complement strand
TAATCTGATCCACCACAACCCCTGCCGGAACCGACCGGGAATTTCCGCGGCCATAGGGAATAATGCAGAAGGTACAGCGATGGTCACAGCCGTTCTGCACCTGAACATAAGCACGCGATCTTGTCCCGAACCCGTCAATCAGATGTCCGGCCGTTTCCGTCACCGACATGATATCGTCGACCTGAACCTTTTCGGTCTCGCCAACGAAATCCGCCGCCATAGCGCGCCAGGTTTCCGGCTGCATCTTTTCGGTGTTGCCGATGACCCGATCCACCTCGCCCATCTGGGCAAACGTCTCGGGTTCCGTTTGCGCCGCGCAGCCCGTCACGATCAAAGTCGCGTCAGGATTTTCGCGCCGCAGCTTGCGAATCTCTTGCCGCGCCTTGCGCACAGCTTCGGCGGTCACCGCGCAGGTGTTCACGATCACGGCGTTCGATAGCCCGGCCTCTTGGCTCAGCTCTTTCATCGCCTCGGATTCATAGGCGTTCAGACGACACCCCAGCGTCGTGAATTTGGGCGCAGCACTCACTTTGAGGCCTCAAGGAAATCATCTGTGAAAGTGCCTGCAAATACGGTCATGGTGGGGCCCGTCATCCAGACGCCATCTTCAGCCCAATCAATCCAGATCGTGCCGCCGTCCAGCTCTATCTGCACCTGACGCCCTGTCAGGCCGCGCCGCGCCGCAGCCACCGCTGTTGCACAAGACGAGCTGCCAGAGGCAAGCGTCACGCCCACACCGCGTTCCCACACCCGCATGCGCAGGTGATTTTCACCGATTACGGATGCAAACTGCACATTGGTGCGCTGCGGATAAAGCGCGTGATGCTCAAAGCGCGCGCCAAGCGTCTCAAGATCGATCTGGTCGGCGTCCTTAACAAAGAACGTACAGTGGGGGTTGCCCATGCCCGTTGCGGTCGGAGCCCCTTCGATTGGCAGCTCCAGCGTGTCGATCTCAGACGCCAGGGGCACTTCGTGCCACAAAAGCTGAGGTTGCCCCATGTTCACCGAGGTCAGCCCGTTGCCCGCATCCTTTGCATAAAGCGTGCCGCGTTCCGTGGTCAGTGTCAGCGTGTCGCGGCCCAGCTCTTGCATCAGCTTGCGCGCAATACAGCGCGTGGCATTGCCACAAGCCGCCGAGGTTGACCCGTCTGCGTTGTAAAACACCAGATGCGCGTCTTCATGACCTGTTTCGATCACTGCAAGCTGGTCAAACCCGACCCCCATATGGCGGTGCGCAATCGCTGTCACCAGCGACTCAGACAGCCCTTCGGGACGCTCTCGGGCGTCAATGACAACAAAATCATTGCCCAAACCGTGCATTTTTTCGAACTTAACCATCTGCGTATCCTAAACTCGCGCTGGAGGCATATAAAGCCGTGTGCCAACTAATTCCAGAGACTGCGAATTTTTGTGCGTTTATGGCTTGACCCCCCCTGCGGTTCTTTCTAGAAGCCCCCACACGCGACAGCAAAGTGGGCCGTTAGCTCAGTTGGTAGAGCAACTGACTTTTAATCAGTGGGTCATAGGTTCGAATCCTATACGGCTCACCACTGCTTTAAGCATCTAAATCAAGCGCTTACATCATAACGATGTGGCGCTTGTTTTGTTTTTGGTCACTGGCGCTCGCAAGCGCGATCATTCATAGCCGGGATATCGCGCCGAACGGCCCAGCGCTGCAAGGGCCACCACCATAAAGACCAATGACGGCATCAGGGCCATTTCAAGCCAGTCCTGACGATCTGCAAGGCCTCCGCCCAATAGGGTGAGAAGGAACGCAATGGAAAAGCTGATCAGCGTCATTCCTGCACTCAGCCGTGTCACCGCGATCCCTTTCGCGATGGCAGGCGGCAACGATACCAAGAGGATCAGCTCTATCGTGGCGGCAAAGCCCGTCACCATTGCGCTGACCCAGGATGCCCAGCCGTCCAGAATCGTAAAGCCCGCAAGACCAAGAGCTGAAAACACCGCGGCCACAGCGATGGGCGCGCGCAACCCGACCCAGCCCGGAACCATCAGCACTGTGAATGAGGCCGCCAAAGGCATGGCGTTATAGGCAAAATGAAACGCTTCAGCCGCGTCGTATTCCCCCCGCGACTGAAGAAGCGATCCGGAATATGCATTGACCACAAAGAACGCGACAACAGAACTGGCCAAGAGCAACCCGTACTGCCAGACACGCAGGTCGTTCCATTTGGGCAGAGAGGGGCCTTGCGGCAGACCTGTCTCTGATTGAGATGACGGATCTTTGGGCACGCGCACCAGCGCCACCAACAGGGCAATCAGCACAATGGGAATCGCCCAAAGCCCCAAGGCCAACCGCCAATCTCCCCCCGCTAAGGGCAGCACAATCGGCAAGGTCAGCCCAGCGCCCGAGAGTTCTCCCAACATCATACCGTTTAGATAGACCGCACTGCCCAACGCGACGTGGCTGGGTGTCCAGACACGTGTTGCGGCTGGCAGGGCTGTTTGGAACACGGCCACGCCCAATCCCATGATTGCAGAAGCCGCGAACAACAGGGCGGGTGACGGCACTTGCCCACGCGCCACAGAGGCTGCGGTCATCACCAGCAGACCGGCCACGATCGCAATTCGCAGGCCGAATTTCGCAATGATCCATGCCGCCGGAATGGCTCCGAATGCAATCGTCACGACGGGCAGCATGGTCAGCGCACCCTCGGCCGCCTCGCCAAGCCCGAAACTGTCTGCAATGCGAGTCGCCAGAGGCGGGGCTGCGAGAATCGGCACACGAAGGGTCCAGCCGACCAACCAAAGCACCACGAGAATGCCATAGGGCTTCGCGGCCCCGAGCGGGTTGGAGGTATTGCTGTTCATTGTCTGGCTTGGTCCCGTTGTGGTGGCGGTCTTGTTAGGGGCATCGCTTTGGTCGGGAGGCTCTGCATTCAGGAAATGAAGAGGTCCAAAAGCGAACGCCTGACACTGGGTCAATTCGCAACATTGGTCAATGAACTGCGCAAAGGGCGCCCGATAAAAAGAACGAAACACATGCAAATCTCTGTGCAAGACAGGCCAGCGTTGCGGCAATTTCAATAAGCGGAAAACCCAAATTCCAGAAAACAACCCAAGCGCGAGCAACCGTTTTCTTTTCGCCTTGTCGATTGCAGTTTGTGGATTCTGGGCTAAGCTCAATCGGGTTGGGGCGCAAAATGTTCGACGTCCCTTTGGTTAACTAGGAGGGGCTACGTTGAAAACGTTTATGACTGTCTCGATGCTGGCGCTTGGCGTCGCAGCTTCAGCTCAGGCTGAAGAATTTAGCTGGGCCGGCAAGACCGACCCACAAACGATGGACCCGCATGCGGTAAACTCTGCACCGGTTCTGGGGTTTCTGAACAACGTCTATGAAGGTCTCGTGCGGCGCGGCAAGGATATGTCGGTTGAACCGGCGCTTGCGACGTCATGGGAGCCAATTGGCGATGGCGAGGGCTGGCGGTTCTTTCTGCGCGAAGGGGTGACCTTCCACGATGGATCCACATTTGACGCCGAGGACGTCCGCTTTAGCTATGAACGCGCGTCGTCCGAGCAATCAGACACACGCAGCTGGTTTGCGCCGGTCAAGGATCTGGTGGTGGTCGATGACATGACCGTCGACATTCTGACCAATGCGCCAAACCCGATCTTTCCAGATTCAATCGCGAACTGGATGATCATGGACAAAGGCTGGGCCGAAGCCAATGACACACAGCGCCCAGACAAAGAGAACGGCAACTACGCTACTCTGAATGCAAACGGGACCGGTGCGTTCATGCTGACAGACCGTCAGCCGGGCCTGTCGACCTCGTTGGCGCCGTTCGGCGGCTGGTGGGATACGGCTGAGCACAACATCACCAAGGCGACCTATACTCCGATCGACAATTCAGCGACGGCTGTGGCCGCGTTGTTGTCAGGCGATGTTGATATGATCAACCCTGTGCCAATTCAGGATGCAGCCCGCGTGGATGCACGTGATGGCACAACTGTGGTGCGTGGAATCGAAGCGCGCGTTATCATGCTGGGCTTTGGACACGACCGCGACACGCTGAAATACACATCCATGGCGGGCGAAGCCAACCCGTTCCTGGATGTCCGCGTGCGTGAGGCCGTGGCCAAGGCGATCAACGTCGATGCAATCCTGCAGACCATCATGCGTGGCAGCGCCGAAGCCGCCAGCCAGCTGGTGAGCCCGGCCATGAACGGCTATTCAGACGCCAATAATGCGCGTCCGGCCTATGATCCCGAAGGCGCGAAGGCTCTGCTGGCCGCTGCGGGCTATGCGGATGGCTTCTCGTTCGGTCTGAAATGCCCCAACAACCGCTATCTGAACGACGAAGCGGTCTGTCAGGCAGTCACAGGCATGTTGGCCCAGATCGGCATCACAGCCGAACTGGATGCGATGCCGGTTCAGAACTATTGGCCAGAGCTGCGGGCGGACAATTTCGACATGTATATGTTGGGTTGGTCGCCAGGTACCTTTGACCACGAGCACCCAGTCCGCTTCTTGGTAACAACACCAAACCCCGAGAAAAAGCTGGGTTCTTGGAACTTTGGCGGGTTCTCGAACGGGCGCGTCGACACTCTGCTGCCGATGATTCAGTCCGAGATCGATGCCACTAAACGTCAGGCCATGATCGATGAAGTCGTGGACATCTATCAGGACGAACATGCCTATGTTCCCCTGTATGTGCAGCCACTTGTCTGGGGCATGCAGGACAACATCGAACTGACACAACGCCCGGATAACTTCTTTATCCTGCGCTGGGTCACTGTGAACTAAAACCAACTGCCAGCGCGTGTTTTGTGCGCGCGCTGGTTCGGTGCTTTGATGATTTCCTATCTTATCCGACGGGTCCTTCAGTCCGTCCTCGTCCTTTTAGTCGTGGGTCTGATTGCCTTTGCCATGTTCAATTTCATCGGTGATCCGATTGACAACATGCTGGGGCAGGAACGCACACAAGAAGATGTAGACCGCCTGAAAGCCCAGCTTGGCCTGGACCAACCCTTTGTCGTGCAATATCTGCGCTTTCTGGCCTCTGCTTTGCAGGGCAATCTGGGTGTCTCTTATGAGCAGGGCCGCCCTGTTGCGCAGATCTTGGCCGAACGCGCACCTGCGACGCTAGAGCTGGCGGCCGTCTCTGGTCTGTTCGCGCTGGTTGCGGGGATCGTACTGGGTGTTTTCACCGCGATCCGTCGCAATGGTCTGGCTGCAAACGCCATCATGACATTCAGCCTGATCGGAGTGTCCCTGCCGACGTTCCTGATCGGCATCCTTTTGATCTATCTGTTTTCAGTCGAACTTGACTGGTTGCCCAGCTTCGGGCGCGGCGACACCGTTGATGTCGGCGGCTGGAGCACCGGCTTTCTGACCACCAGCGGCCTGCGTGCCCTTATTCTACCTGCGATCACGCTTGGTCTTTACCAGATGACGCTGATCATGCGGCTGGTACGGGCGGAAATGCTGGAGGTGATCCGTGCGGACTATGTCAGATTTGCCCGTGCCCGTGGCCTGAGCGAGCGCGTCGTGCTGTTCCGGCATGCGCTGAAAAACACGCTTGTGCCGGTGATCACGATCACAGGGCTTCAGCTTGGATCCCTCATTGCTTTCGCGATTATCACCGAAAGTGTGTTCCAATGGCCCGGAATGGGGCTGTTGTTCATCAACGCCATCCAATTCGTCGATATCCCCGTGATGGCGGCCTACCTTATGCTGATTTCCGTGATGTTTGTGGGCATCAACCTTGTGGTTGACCTGCTTTATGTCGCCATCGATCCGAGGCTGCGCACATGAGCCGTTTCCTAAAATTCTGGGACAGCGATTTTGCCTGGGGCTTTAGACGCTCTCCGGTGGCGGTGGTGTCATTTGTGGTCACCCTGATCCTGATCCTGTCTGCCGTGTTCGCCCCGTTGCTTGCGGTGATGAACCCATTTGATCCAGCATCTTTAAACTTGATGAACGGCTTTACGGCACCGGGCACGCCCAATGCCTTCACCGGTGACAGCTTTCTGATGGGGACGGATGATCAGGGGCGGGACGTCTATTCCACGATCCTTTATGGGCTGCGGATATCGCTGTTTGTAGGCTTTGCAGCCGTCACGCTCGGGTTGGTTCTGGGTGTGACACTGGGGTTGATCGCTGGCTATTTCGGAGGCTGGACCGACACGATCATCATGCGGATCGCCGATATTCAGCTGACGTTCCCATCCATCCTTGTCGCCATGCTGATCTTTGGCGTGGCCAAAGGGTTCACCCCTGTCGAGTATCGCGACCAATTGGCGATCTGGGTGCTGATCCTGTCCATCGGACTGTCAGACTGGGTGCAATTCGCCCGCGTGGTCAGAGGGGCTACGATGGTTGAGAAGGGCAAGGAATACGTGCAGGCCGCCAAGCTGATCGGACGCGGCTCCCTTCCTATCATGATCCGCCATATTCTGCCCAATGTGCTGTCGCCGGTTCTGGTCATTGCGACCATCAGCCTTGCGCTGGCCATCATCGCAGAAGCCACCCTCAGCTTCCTTGGCGTTGGCGCGCCACCGACGCAACCGTCGCTGGGCACCCTGATCCGCATTGGGCAGGGATTCCTGTTCTCCGGCGAATGGTGGATCCTGTTTTTCCCATCGGTCACGCTCTTGGCGTTGGCTTTGTCTGTGAACCTGCTGGGCGACTGGCTGCGCGACGCGCTTAATCCCAAACTGAGGTAGACGCATGGCTCTTTTGGAAATCAGCGACCTGACCGTCAAGTTTCCCACGCGGCGCAAGACCTTTGTGGCCGTGGATCACGCGACCCTGACCGTGCAGGCTGGGGAAATTCACGGGTTGGTCGGCGAAAGTGGCGCAGGCAAGTCAACCGTCGGGGCCGCGATCATGGGGCTTTTGGAACGCCCTGGGCATATCACCGGCGGCACCATTCGATTGAAAGACCAGGCCATCAGCGGATTGGACGCCGACGCCATGCGCGCCTTGCGTGGCAAACGTATCTCGATGATCTTTCAAGATCCGCTGACCTCGTTGAACCCATTGTTCACCATTCGTCAGCAACTGGTCGAGACCATCACAGCCCATCTGGACACCACTCCGTCCGAGGCAAACGCGCGTGCGTTGGATCTGATGCAACAGGTTGGCATTCCCAACCCCGAAGAACGCCTTGACCAA
The DNA here is from genome assembly GCF_964229375.1 of Cognatishimia sp. GTDB lineage: Bacteria > Pseudomonadota > Alphaproteobacteria > Rhodobacterales > Rhodobacteraceae > Cognatishimia. Next base: position 11,048 of record NZ_CAXREH010000068.1, on the reverse strand, counting down.
TACCCGCACCAGTTTTCGGGCGGAATGCGCCAGCGCGTGGTCATCGCGCTGGCCCTGTGTTCCGAGCCCGAAGTCATCATCGCAGACGAGCCGACAACTGCACTGGATGTTGCGGTTCAGGCGCAGATTCTGGACCTGATCCGAGAGCTTGCAGTTAAGCGCGATGTGGGTGTCATTTTGATTACCCATGACATGGGCGTCATCGCGGATATTACCGACCGGGTGACGGTGATGTACCAAGGTGCCGTAGTTGAAAGCGGCCCGACGGCGAAAGTCTTGGGCACGCCTGAACACCCCTACACCCAATCTCTGATCGCTGCGGTTCCGCGCCCAGACAAACGTCTGCACCGCTTTCCTCAGGTCAGCTATGGCGGTCGTGAAACTCGGTTTGCGATCGAAGAGATTGCCGGCCAGTGGAACGTCACTCCGACCTCTGCCGAGACCCCTCTGTTACGGGTCGAGAGTATCTCGAAGCGTTTTATCGAGAAACGCAGCATCCTGCCCCGATTTCGTACGTATTTTACGGCCGTTGACGCCGTGTCCTTTGACATCATGCCCGGAGAGGTCTTTGGGCTTGTGGGGGAAAGCGGCTCTGGCAAATCGACCGTAGCTCGGATGATTTCAGGCCTTTACGATCTGGACGGCGGGCAGGTGACATTTGAGGGCAACGTCGTCAGCGACCCCAAAGACAAGGCCACCCGCGCGGCATTCCGGCAAGACATTCAGATGATCTTTCAGGATCCTCACAGTTCGCTCAATCCCAGAATGCGTGTCGACAAAATTGTTGCGGAACCCATCTTGCACCACGGACTACTGTCCGGCAGCGCCGTGACGCGACGCGTGGCCGAATTGCTGGATCAAGTGGGTCTGGGCACTGATGCAGGCTTGAAATATCCGCATGAGTTTTCCGGCGGACAGCGCCAACGGATCTCGATTGCCCGCGCGCTGGCCACCGAACCCAAATTTCTGATCTGCGACGAGCCGACCAGCGCTTTGGATGTCTCGATTCAAGCACAGATCCTGAACATCCTTAAAGATCTGCAAGAGCACCTTGGCCTGACGATGCTGTTCATCAGCCACGACCTGCCCGTGGTTCGTCAGATGTGTGACCGTGTTGCCGTCATGAAGCATGGCAAACTCGAAGAACTGGCGGATACCGAGACGTTGTTTATGGCGCCGAAAACCGACTATACCCGCGAGCTTCTGTCTTTGATGCCCAAACTTGACGCGATCTAGCCAGTCCTCTTGGTGGCAAGAGGACTGGCCGAACGCCACCGATTGCGGTGATCACATCATCAGGGCCTTGCTGATCATCGCCTGTTTGTCTGGATACTGCGACAAATCCACACCCTGCTCTTTCAGCGCCTGACTCAGGTCATCTTCGCTCAGCGCTTGGATAGCCTCGGTGGTCATCTTCATAAAGTTGATCTGACGCTTGAACGGCCCATTGGTTTCACCAAACAAATGGCGATCCTCAAACGCGAATTCCTCGGCATATTTCGTCATGAAATGCGACAGGAACGTATTGAGGCTTAGGCGCACACGTGGGTCATCCGTCATCAGATCGCCCGATGTGTCCAACGTCTCGCGCATGAGGCTCACCCAACGCTCGGCACCTTTGTCGTTCATCAGGGCCATGGCGTTGTGCGTGTGATGAAAGCTCAGCCGATACTCGCCACCGTGATAGTACGGGCCACCCCCCATCACATCGATCCACATCGATGCCTGAGTTGTGACATGGTGACGAACGCCACCGACCTGCTCAAACACTTGGGTGAACCAAGGCTCATCCGCGAACACCCGGTCATAGAAGCGGTGCACAAGGCCGACAATCGGATCCTGCCCCAACACAGAGTAAAGCTGCCAGAACTGGATCGGATACTTGCGGTTGGACGGAGCCGTCAGCGAGACGATCTCGGGCATGCGATGCGCGTCTTCTGGCAGCAGCCCGGACTCTTTGGCTGCTGTGATATAGGCCAGCTGAATGCGCTCGGTCATGTAACCGTGGCGCGTCTGAAACTTTGGAAGGTCAACACGGGACATTGGAGGAGTTCCTTAAAGCATCGCTGAGCGATACTCACTTTACGATTTGCGAAAAAGCGGGCGGCATCAGCGCCCACTATGATGATTGAAACAGCTCGATTTGGCGAGACCCTGACGGCCATGCGACAGATCAGGCAGCACACCACACGCCAAGTTTTCTGATGCGCGCTGCTCTCGGCCTTTGCTAACGCAAGGACAGGCACTCACAGGCTGGGTATACACGCCGCCGATATGTGCAATAATCTCTTGTGCCATCTTGGTCCTCATTGCGTTTCTCTCGTTCCAGCCGTAGGTAAGAACGCATGATCCAACCGACAAGTACGGTCATTTAGGATACCGACCATGACACCACCGCTGCGCAAAGAAGACTGCCTAATCGAGCCGTTAATCGAAGCGATTTCGGGCAAGTGGAAACTCTTGATCATCTATTGGCTGGCGCAGGAAACCTCGCGTTTCAATCACCTTCAGCGCAATCTGGGTGCCATCACACACCGCACGTTGACGCGCCAACTGAGCGAGCTGCAAGAGGCGGGCTTCGTGTCGCGCAAAGATTTCAAAACCATCCCGCCGCATGTGGAATACAGCCTGACGCCACTGGGGCAGAGCCTGATCCCCTTGCTAGAGGTCATGCACGACTGGGCGGCAGAGAATGCGACAAAGCTGGGCCGCAGCGCCTAGATCTGTGCGCACCACCGGTGTCTAGAACGAAAAAACCGCGAGGCGCTCAGCACCTCGCGGTTTTCCAATTCTGTATCCGTCAGCTTAACCGCCGAAATCGTCCAGCATGATGTCTTCGCGATCTACGCCCATTTCCAGGAGCATATTGATCACGGATTGGTTCATGATCGGCGGGCCACACATATAGTATTCGCAATCCTCTGGGTTCGGGTGGTCCTTGAGGTATTCGTCGTGCAGCACGTTGTGGATGAAGCCGGTCAACCCACCCCAATCATCTTCGGGCAGCGCATCCGACAGCGCCACGTGCCATTCAAAGTTGTCGAACTCTTCGGCCAGCTGATCAAAGTCTTCGACAAAGAACATCTCTTTCTTGGATCGCGCGCCGTACCAGAAGGTGATCTTGCGATCGCGGTTTTCCAGACGCTTGAGCTGGTCAAAGATATGGGACCGCATCGGCGCCATACCGGCACCACCACCGACAAAGACCATCTCTTTCTGGGTCTCGCGGGCAAAGAACTCGCCAAACGGACCAGAGATCGTCACCTTATCACCGGGTTTCAGGTTGAAGATGAAAGACGACATCTGACCTGCGGGAATGCCGGTCGAGCCCGGAGGCGGAGAGGCCACACGCACGTTCAGCATGATAAGGCCTTTTTCGTCCGGATAGTTCGCCATGGAATAGGCGCGCTCGATCGGTTCAGCCACTGTGGAGTCATACTGCCACAGGTTAAACTTGTCCCAGTCCTCGCGGTATTCTTCGCCGATGTCGAAGTCCGTGTACTTTAGCTGGTGGGCTGGCGCTTCGATCTGGATGTAGCCGCCCGCGCGGAAGTTAACATCTTCGCCTTCGGGCAGTTCCAGAACCAGGTTCTTAATAAAGGTCGCCACGTTGTCGTTGGACTTAACGGTGCATTCCCATTTCTTAACGCCAAAGACCTCTTCGGGGACTTCGACGTCCATGTCCTGCTTGACTGCTACCTGACAGGACAGACGATCGCCGCAGGCCGCTTCACGTTTGGTGATGTGACCTTCTTCGGTTGGCAGGATCGACCCGCCGCCAGAGTGGATTTTCACACGACACTGCGCACAGGTTCCGCCGCCGCCACAGGCAGAGGGCACAAAGAGTTTCTGCTCTGCCAAAGTCTGCAGCAGTTTGCCACCGGCTGGAACTGAAATGGTCTTTTCACCGTTAATGGTGATGTTCACATTGCCCGACGACACCAGCCGGGACCGCGCCGCCAGAATGATCGTCACCAAAGCCAGAACGATCAGAGTGAACAGGATAATGCCTAGGCTAAAGGTTGCCATACTCTCTTAACCCTTACAGTTTGACGCCAGAGAAGGACATGAAAGCCATCGCCATCAGACCCGCGGTAATAAAGGTGATGCCTAGGCCCTGCAGACCGTCGGGAATATCGGAATACTTCAGCTTTTCGCGCACACCCGCCATCGCGGTGATTGCCAGCGCCCAGCCAAAGCCAGAGGACAGACCATAGGTCACGGATTCCCCAAAGTTATAGCCACGCTCCACCATGAACAGAGACCCACCAAGGATCGCGCAGTTCACGGTAATCAGTGGCAGGAAAACACCCAAGGCATTGTAAAGCGGTGGGAAGTATTTATCCAAAACCATCTCAAGGATCTGAACCAGCGCCGCAATCACACCGATATACGAAATCAGGCCGAGGAAAGTCAGGTCTACCTCTGGGAAGCCTGCCCAAGCCAAAGCGCCCGGCGACAACAGATGTGTCAGGATCAGGTTGTTGGCAGGAACCGTAATGGCCTGCACGATCATCACAGAAATCCCCAGACCAATCGCGGTCGAGATCTTTTTCGAGACCGCGATGAAGGTACACATGCCCAGAAAGAACGAGAGCGCGAGGTTCTCAACAAAAATCGCTTTAACCGCGAGGGAGAGATAGGCTTCCATCAGTGGGCCTCCACCGTTTGGATTTTGTATTCACGCTCTTCAACCTGCTCTGGCTTCCATGCACGGAACGCCCAGATGATCAGACCGATGATAAAGAATGCAGACGGCGGCAGCAGCAGCAGACCGTTTGGCACATACCAGCCACCGTTGTTTACGGTTTCCAGAATGGTCACACCAAACAGGCTACCGGATCCGAACAGTTCGCGGATCACACCGACCAGCATCAGGATCAAGCCATAGCCAAGACCGTTTCCGACCCCGTCGATGAAACTGTCGATGGGTGGGTTCTTCATGGCGAAAGCTTCGGCGCGGCCCATCACGATACAGTTGGTGATGATGAGGCCGACGAAAACCGACAGGGTTTTCGAGATCTCAAAGGCGAAGGCCTTAAGCATCTGGTCCACCAGAATAACCAGCGAGGCGATCACGACCATCTGTACGATAATCCGGATCGAGCCAGGGATCTGGTTGCGGATCATCGAGATGAACATGGACGAGAACGCCGTCACAAAGGTCACCGCGATCGACATCACGAACGCCACCTGCAGCGACGAGGTCACCGCCAGCGCGGAACAAATCCCAAGAACCTGCAGCGTGATCGGGTTGTTGTCGACCAACGGGTCGATCAGCATTTCTCTGCGTTTATGCGCCATTAGATGCCCCCAGCTTTCAGGTTGTCTAGGAAAGGTTGATACCCGGATTCGCCCATCCAGAAATTCACAAGATTGTGGACCCCGACCGTGGTCAGCGTCGCACCCGCCAGAGCGTCGATGTGATACTCGGCCCCCGCCGCAGGAACCGCTTTGGTTACGCTGATCTGAAGCTCGCCTGCGTCATCCGCCAGCTTTTTACCCTTCCACAGCGCTTTCCAGCGCGGGTTGTCCACTTCGGCACCCAGACCCGGAGTCTCTGCGTGTTCGTAGAACTGCAGACCAAAGATGTCGTTGCCGTTCTCTTCCAGCGCGATAAAGCCATAAAGCGTCGACCACAGGCCATACCCGTGCAGCGGCAGGATCACCTTGTCGATCTCGCCTGCATCGTCGCGCAGAAGATAGACGGTGACGAACTGACCCTGACGGCCAATGCCCGCGGGGTCGTCTTCCAGTGCGACCGAGGTCGCTGGATCATCTGCCGCATCGCGGTCATCAAATGTGGCAATATCGAACCGGTCGGTGAACTCTCCGGTTGCCAGTTCCAAAATCTGCGGTTCAAAGGCTGCGAAACTCTCCAGCACGTCCTTGTTCGGGTCATAGATCCCTGCGACCTGCAGAATGTTGATCTGTTTGTCCTTGAGCGCGTTCACAGCCTGCGTCGGGCGCAGGGCCACCGCAGCGGCAGACACGATCATCGAGGCCACCAGACAGACCGACACCGCGATGAAGATCGTCTTTGGCACGGAATCTGGCGGCAACGCGAGGAAGCGGCCAATCGCGCCCTTAGGCTTTTGGTCTTCAGACATTGCGACGTGCCCTCCGCTTGATATTGGCCTGCACCACGAAATAATCGATCAGCGGCGCAAAGACGTTGCCAAAGAGGATCGCCAGCATCATGCCTTCTGGGAAGGCCGGGTTGATGACACGGATCATAACCACCATGAAGCCGATCAAAGCGCCATAGATGTAGCGGCCCATATTGGTGTGCGCGCCCGACACGGGCTCTGTCACCATAAAGACTAGACCAAAGGCATAGCCGCCCAGTACCAAGTGCCAGTACCACGGCATTGCGAACATCGGGTTGGTGTCAGACCCGACCCAGTTCAGCAAAAGCGAAAAGCCGATCATACCCGCCAGACAACCCACCACCATTCGGTAGTTGGCGATCTTGGTCGCCAGCAAAAAGGCGAGGCCCAGCAGACACGCGAGTGTCGATGTCTCGCCCATAGATCCAGGGATAAAGCCATAGAAACTGTCCCACCAGCTCATGCCGCGGGCGGCCAGCTCTTGGAACCCATCAGATGCGGACACGGCCAGCGCAGTCGCTCCGGTGAAGCCATCCACAGGCACCCAGACAGAGTCGCCAGACAGTTGTGCGGGATAAGCGAAATACAGGAACGCACGTCCGGTCAGGGCCGGGTTGAGGAAGTTCTTACCGGTGCCGCCAAAGACTTCTTTGCCGATCACGACGCCAAAGATAATCCCCAAAGCGACCTGCCACAGAGGCGTCGTCGCGGGCACAATCAACGCATAGAGCATCGAGGACACCAGGAAGCCTTCGTTGACCTCATGGCCGCGCACAGTGGCGAAGATCACCTCAAAAATGCCGCCCGCAACCAGCGTCACCACATAGATGGGCAGGAAATATAGCAACCCATGCGCCATGTTCGCCAGCGGGTTGGCCGCATTGAACCCAATACCCGAGGTCTCGATGACCCAGGCACGCCAGCCCGATGCGCCAAACTCGGCAATCGCGAGGTTGGTCTGATATCCGGTGTTGTAAAGCGCCATCAGGATGCATGGGATCGTCGCGATGACCACATAGGTCATAATCCGCTTCATATCGATGTAGGACCGCGCATGTGGCGCAACGGTCGTTACCGTTTTCGGCGTATAGAGGAAGCTTTCGACCATCTCGTAAATGGGGAAATACTTCTCCCATTTACCGCCTTTTTCGAAGTGCGGTTCAACGCGATCAAAGAAGTTACGTAGACCCACGGTTACCCCTCTTTCTCGATCTTAGTCAGACAGTCGCGCAGCGCCAGCCCGTATTCATATTTCGCAGGGCAGGCAAAGCCGACAAGACCAAGGTCTTCTTCGTCCAGCTCCATCGCGCCCAAAAGTTGTGCCTGATCCGTGTCCATCACCAGCATCGCACGCAGCAGCTGTGTCGGCAGGAAATCCTGCGGCATCAGCGATTCAAACGTGCCCAGAGGCACCATCGCTCGACGTCCACCGTTCAGGTTGCTGGTCAGCGGGAACTTGCGGCCGGACATGGCAGACCCAAGCACCGGCTGAACCGCATATTTCGAAAACATGGGACGGATCCAGCCCATCGGGATCTGCTTCTTGTCTTCTTCGATCAGCGTGATCTGACGTGCATAGCGCCCCAGATACCCGCTTACGCCTTCGCCGGCCCGTCCGCTCAGGACAGAGCCGGAAATCATGCGCACCGGCATATCAGGCAGATCACGCGCGGCAACGTCAGCCATCGATGCGCCAACGACCGTACGCAACAAACGCGGCGACGCGCAAACCGGACCACCCAAGGCAATGATGCGCTCGGCGGAATAGGTGCCTGTCAAAAGCAAATGGCCGATTGCGATCACGTCCTGATAACCAATCGTCCAAACTGGGTTTTCAGGGTCAAGCTTGTGCAGGAAATGGATGTGCGTTCCCGCCAGACCAGCCGGATGCGGACCCGAGAACGCCGCTGGCGTCACACCATCCAGATCACCGCCTGGCACGTTGGCCCCGTCCTCAAAACACAAGAACGTTTCGCCCTCGGTCAAAGAGGTGATCGCGGCCAGACCGGTCGCAAAGGCATCGCTTGCCTCGGCAATGATGTCCGCGGCATCGGCAGACAAAGGCTCGCTGTCGATTGCAGTCACAAAGATTGCAGCAGGGCGGGACGTCGGCGCCGGAATTTTGGAATAGGGGCGCGTGCGGAACGAGGTCCAGAGACCTGCGGCACACAAGCGCTCTGCCAGACCTTCAGGTGTCGAGACATTGCCAACCTCGGAAAAATCGACCGGCGCTGCAGCCCCGTCCTGAACTTCGATCTCGACACTGATAAGTTTGCGACGCGCGCCACGGTTGATGGCCTTAACGCGACCAGCCACGGGTGACACAACGTTCACCTCTGGCAGATCCTTGTCATGCAACACTGGCGAACCCGCTGCGACCACATCCCCTTCAGAGACCAGGATACGCGGCTTTAAACCAATGTAATCATCACCAAGGAGTCCAACAGTGCGGCTGTGCGGTGCATCCTCAATGTCTGGGTTCGGTGCACCAAGAATGGGCACGTCCAGACCTTTTCTGAGCTTAAAGCGCTTCAAAGTTCGAACCTCTAACAGAATTTGACTGGCATATGCGACATGGCGGCTCTGGTGAAAAGCGGAAAATTATCTGTCGGACTTAACTTTTGCAGTTGTAAAGGGCATGAATGTCGTTGAAAAGCCGTCCCGACACACCGAATTGGCATTGTTGTCCCAGATAAGGAAGTGCTTCGTTGACCGATATGACCGCGTTATCCCGCCGCTCGTTTATTATGATGTCCCTGGCCCTGGCTGCATGTAAGCCCGGCGCAAAAACGCTTGATTTCTCGGGGCTTACAATGGGGACAAGCTATACCGTTGTTGCGGTCGACCCCTCTCGGAAAGTCGATGAAGCCGAGGCCAAAGCCGCCATTGAAACGGCGCTGGCTTTGGTTAACACACAGATGTCGAACTGGGACTCGACATCGGAAATCTCGCGTTTCAACGCGAAAACAGATTTGCAGCCGACCCGCATTTCCGCAGATCTCGCAAAAGTGATGCGCGCCGCCGAAGACGTGCACCTTGCAAGCGAAGGCCGTTTTGACACCACAATGGGCCCGCTGATTGAACTGTGGGGATTTGGCGCGAAAGACCGTCAAGGTATGGCTTCTGACGCTCAAATCGCAGACGCGCTGTCGCGTTCAGGTCACGGATCGACGCTGAGCGTAGGGTCCAATTCTTTGCAGAAACGGCGCTCGGATGCGCAGGTTTATCTGTCTGCAATCGGCAAAGGATATGGCGCGGACCAAGTGGGCAAGGCCCTCGAAGCGCTTGGAATCACAGACTATATGGTCGAAATCGGTGGGGACCTCTATGCCTCGGGCAACAACCCCGGCGGCACCCCATGGCAGATCGGCATCGAGAAACCGGCCGCCCTGTCCGGCGGCGTTCTAAGCGTCGTTCCTGTGTCAGGCCACGGGCTTGCGTCGTCTGGCGACTATCGCAACTATTTCGAGCAAGATGGGGTCCGTTATTCTCACCTGATCGATCCGGTGACCGGCCGTCCGATCTCCCACAAGACCGCGTCCGCAACGGTTCTCGCAGAAAATGCGATGCTTGCGGATGCATGGGCGACAGCAATGCTTATATTGGGTCGTGAAAAGGGTCTTGAGATCGCCAGTGCCCATGATGTCGCCGTTCTCTTCGTAGAACGCGACGCTGCAAGCACCGATCTGCGGTTCACCACTAAGGCCAGCGCACGCTTTCAGGAGCTGACCGCTTAACTACGCATAAGGACGTCGACAGAATGGCAACTTTCCTTCTGACATTTGGACTTTTGCTACTGATCACACTGGGCATGTCGCTTGGTGTGATTCTCATGAACAAGCGTATCAAAGGCAGCTGCGGTGGCCTGAATGCGATTGCTGATGCCGATCAATGTTTGGTCTGCAATAAAGAGATTGACCCAAACAGCCCTCTGCGCGAACGCCTTGCCTGCCCTCGAGCGCGCAAAATGCTGGAACGCGCGGGCGTTGACGTCGAGAACGCCTAAGCGCCTGCTTCCAAAGGGATAAATCCCAGAACCAAAAGCCCTGCTGCCGCGATCAGGCCAAAGATCCAGAGCTGCCATCGCGGCCCCTCTGTCTTCCAGACCCGTCGATATTGATAACCAGACAAGCAAGCCAGGACAAAGATCACTGTCGCGAGGGCTGGGGCGAGATGCAGGTCTTCCAAAATTTTCTCCGTAAATTTGGAACTTGGGTTATGCTTGAGGTCCAGTCGATTGACAACATTGATAGCGGAGCGACTTGTCACACATGCCAGCATCCTACCAATCGCCAATGCGTAAAGACAAAACCAAGGGTAGAACTCACAGCCAATCCGTCGCCACGAATGTTCAGACAGAACACTCCACGGTGGCTCAGCTGTTGAAAGGCAAGGGGCAGGATGTTTTCGCAGTCTCGCCCCATGATACGTTGGAAACCGCGGTGCGTGAGCTGCGCGACAAACGCATTGGTGCATTGATTGTAAAAGACGACAGCGGCGCGCTTTGCGGCATCCTGTCTGAACGCGACATCGTTCAGAACCTTGCGGCCACGCCAGGCCAAACACTGCAAAACGCAGTGCAGGACGTTATGACAACAAAAGTCGAGACATGCGGGCCCGCTGAAACTCTCGTCTCAGTGCTTCACCGCATGACTGAGGGACGGTTTCGGCACATGCCGGTGGTCGACGGCGGTGCGCTTCAGGGAATGGTGACAATCGGCGACGTTGTGTCATTCCGCCTTGTCGAGCTTGAGCACGCCTCAGTTCGTTTGAAGCAATTGTTGGTTGGCTAGGCGCTTTTATTTGGTTGCGGGGAGAGGATTTGAACCTCTGACCTTCAGGTTATGAGCCTGACGAGCTACCTGGCTGCTCCACCCCGCGTTATGTTTGTTATCATCGTTGAGAGATACGTTTTTGATCTGTTTTTGCTAGGTTTGG
>NZ_CAXREH010000067.1:0-12683 GCF_964229375.1 Cognatishimia sp. | reverse complement strand
GCTGATCCACCCTGGCTTTCACAAGACGGGCACATCGTCACTGCAAACAACGATGCGCAAGAATGCGGATGTGATTGCGCCTTGGGTGCGGGTGAACACGCTGGAAGAAACCAAGGATCTGCGGCTCGCCGCCTGGCTTTTCGCCCGCAATGCTGATGCCGAGATGCATGATCTTTTGCGCGAGACCATTCAGGCGTTTTTCGCACAGTTCGACCCCGACGATACACGCGATCTGTTGATTTCAGAAGAAGACCTTGCGGGCTCGATGCCCGGACGTCACGGCAAAACCACGTATGACAAGGCGGGACAGACCCTTTCGATCCTTATCCAAGAGCTGTCCAAAACCGGTTTTGCTGGCCACGATCTGCACGTCCTGCTGACGTTGCGCGACACGAAAGCCTGGGCCAAAAGCTGCTACAGCCAGCATTTGCGCAGCCGCCCTATGACGCTTGATCTGGAGAGCTATCTGCAATCCCCCGCCGCCGCATGCGACCTTGCGACGAATGCGGACGAGATCGCCAAAGCCATTGCGCCTGTACCTGTGCACTGCGCCTGGCTTGAAGACATCGGCGCGCGCCGCCTTGGACCGGCCGAGGCCGCGATTGATTTGCTGCCTCAGCTCAGCAAACACCGCGCGGTGATGGAGCCGACCGGCATCACCAACGGTACATTGCCCAAAGAGCTGGCCGCGATTTATCTAGATCTGAACCGCCAAGACCTCGATCCGATGGAGCTGAAACAGGCAAAACTTCAGGCCCGGAAAGCGTTCTGGCGCGCGCGCAGGCAAGCGACCTAGCGCAGCCAAACGCTTGCAATTCGCCCGATCAAGCCCCACAAGCGCGTCATGAGCGATACACCAAAATCCACAGGATCCCCGGAGCCAAAACCCAGATCGCATGGACGCAAGTCGATCTCTGCCTCGTTTAAACCACGCGAGCTGATGACCCAGACTCCGCGCCTGCATAACATCTGGTCGGCCCATATCATCACCCTGTTCCCCGGTGCGTTTCCCGGCGTTTTGGGTGAAAGCCTGACAGGTAAGGCCCTGAAAGATGGCAAGTGGCAGCTCGAAACAACAGATCTGCGCCCCTTTGGGGAAGGCAAGCACCGCAACGTCGATGACACCCCTGCTGGCGGTGGCGCGGGTCTTGTGCTGCGACCGGACGTTCTGGGAAAAGCCATCGATCACACTCTGAAATCCGTCAAAGGGCGCTGCCCGCTGGTCTATCTGTCTCCGCGCGGACGGCGGTTTGACCAATCCATGGCCCGCGCGTGGGCGCAAAATGATGGCGTTGTTATGCTGTGTGGCCGGTTTGAGGGCGTCGATCAACGGGTTCTGGATCACTACAATATCCAAGAAGTATCGCTAGGCGATTTCGTCATGACCGGCGGAGAAATCGCAGCGCAGGCCATGATTGACGCAACCGTGCGCCTGCTGCCATCGGTTCTGGGCAATGCCGAGAGCATCGAAGAGGAAAGCCACTCCAACGGGCTTTTGGAGCACCCGCAATACACCCGCCCCGCAGAATGGCGCGGGCTAGAGATTCCTGAGGTGCTGACCAGCGGCAACCACGGCAAGGTCGACGCATGGCGACGCGCCCAAAGCGAGGCGCTGACGCAAGAGAGGCGGCCGGATTTGTGGGCGCGGCATAAAGGATAGCGCAGATGAAAAAGGCCAAAGTGCTGGTTTTAGGTGGATACGGTCTCATCGGTGCTGCGACCGTTCACGCGCTTAACGACCGTGATCTACAGATCAAAGCATTGGGCAGGTCCAAAGCAAATTCGATGGCCTCTGGCTTTGAAGGCGAATGGGTTTTCGCGGATGTGACGAAGTATTCCGTTGCCGACTGGGAAGCATGCTTATCGGGTGTTTCGGTTGTGGTGAATGCTGCTGGAGCACTGCAGGATGGCGCGCATGGGACGCTGGAAGACATCCATGTGAACATGGTGGCAAATCTTTGCGCCGCAGCTGCGGATCGCGACATACGTGTCGTTCAAATATCGGCCGCTGGAGCAGAGCTCACAGCAGATACAGAATTTTTGCGCAGCAAAGCCCGCGGTGATGAAATTTTGCGCAAGGCGGCTGTTGAGAGCATTATCCTCAAGCCAACTCTTGTGATTGGGCGCAACGCCTTTGGTGGGTCTGCGATTTTACGCGGCGTGGCAGGGCTTCCAGGTGCCCGATTTAATTTTCTGGCGGACAGTCACATCCAAACCATCGGGTTGGAAGAGTTGGCTCAAGCCATTGCAGATTGTGTAGAAGGCAAGCTGCCTTTCAATCACACCTTTGAGCTCTCCGAATCTGAACACCGCAACCTACCTCAAACAATTGACCTAATCAGAAAATGGTTGGGGTTTCCGACACCAAAACTCAGAATACCTATGCCTCAAGTGGTGCTTTCTACTGCTGCCAGATGTGGTGATCTTCTAGGTCGTTTGGGTTGGCGACCTGCATTGCGGACAACATCAATCAAAATTCTTTCCAACGGGATCACGGCAGACAGTTCTGTATGGCAAGCAATGGGTGGGCGAAAATTCAAGTCGTTGGAGACGACTCTCACAAACATGCCCGCAACGCTACAGGATCGTTGGTTCTCTAGGCTCTATTTCATGATGCCAGTTGCAATCGCCTGCCTTTCCGTATTTTGGATCGCATCCGGTCTCATCGGATTCCTGAAATTTCAAGACGCAGCGGCGGTTTTGATAACCCAAGGTTTCGGGAACACATTAGCCTCAGGCTTCGTATTATTAGGTTCATGCTTCGACATTTTCCTTGGCCTATTGCTGCTTTGGCGACCTTTCGCCAAGCGAGCTTCTCTTGGCATGATCGCTGTTACGATAGCGTATTGCTTGGGTGCGCTCCTATTCGTACCGTCACTTTGGGTAGATCCTTTGGGGCCAATGGTGAAAGCTATTCCGGCAGCGATGCTTGCACTATTTGCTTTCCTGAGTCTTGAGGACAGATGACGTATCAAGTTCTATTATTTGCGCATATCTTGGGGGCATGTGTTCTTTTAGGAACCGGCGCAGGCATCGCATTTTTCATGCTGATGGCGCATCGCAGTGGGTCGGCACGAATTATTGCCCACACGGCAGGTGTTGTGGTCATAGCAGACATGATCTTTACGGCGACTGCCGTTGTGGTCCAGCCTATCACCGGAATGCTCCTCGCGATAGAAACGGGATGGCCTATTTTTGAAGGCTGGATTCTCGCATCTCTCATTCTTTACGCGATCACAGGTGCATTTTGGCTGCCTGTTGTCTGGATCCAAATTCAACTTAGAAAATTAGCAGAGCGTGCCCTTGCAGAAGATCGCGCTTTAGAACCAAGGTACTTTCGCCTATTCAAGATCTGGTTTTATTGTGGTTTTCCAGCATTTGCAGCGGTCTTGGGAATTATTTGGCTAATGCTTACAAAACCGACCCTCCCTTTTTAAGCATCCCTTGCCACACCCCACATTCCCCCCTATACACCGCCTGTCCGGGACTCATTTCTGAGTCGTCGGGCCTTTTGTGTATTGGCATGGCCTCTCCTTCTTCGGATCAGGTGCCCTTCGCGAAAGAGACATAAGCAACGACGGCTACCCTCTGGCGGGCGCTCCTTTTGGATCAAGCGGACCCGGTGAAGACGCAGAGTTCTTGGACGGCACCTAACTTTGTGGGCAAAACCACAAGCAAAATAGGAGAAGATCTGATGGATCTGATCGCAGAACTCGAGGCGGAACAACTCGCCTCTCTGGGCAAAGACATCCCAGATTTCAAAGCTGGCGACACTGTTCGCGTTGGCTTTAAAGTAACCGAGGGCTCCCGCACTCGTGTTCAGAACTACGAAGGCGTTTGCATTTCTCGCAAAAATGGCTCCGGCATCGCTGGCTCCTTCACTGTTCGCAAGATTTCATTTGGTGAAGGCGTGGAACGTGTGTTCCCTCTGTACTCCACCAACATCGACAGCATCACCGTCGTACGCCGTGGCCGTGTACGTCGCTCCAAGCTGTACTACCTGCGCTCCCGCCGTGGTAAATCCGCGCGTATCGCAGAAGACACCAACTACAAAGCGCCTAAAGCGTAAGGAGTGGACTGATGAAAAAAGATACGCACCCAGATTACCACTTCATCGACGTCAAAATGACCGATGGCACTGTTGTCAAAATGCGCTCCACCTGGGGTGCCGAAGGCGACCAGCTGGCGCTCGACATCGATCCTTCCGTGCACCCAGCATGGACAGGCGGCAACTCTCGCCTGATGGACGCGGGCGGCCGTGTTTCCAAGTTCAAAAAGAAATACGAAGGTCTGGGCTTCTAAGTCTGGCCACTTTGGTTTCGAAAACGCCGTCCCTCATCGGGGCGGCGTTTTTTGTTGGGCACACGCTGTGATGCGCCGCCACCACCCTTTTCAGGCGAGACACTTAGACCAGCGCAACGCCGTCAACCGTCACGCGGTGCATAAGACGCCGATAGCCGTGATAGTCATTGATCGCCTTGTGCCACGTCGCTCGATTGTCCCACATCGTCAGATCCCCCTCTTGCCAACGCACGCGACATTGGAATTCGGGCTGCATGCAATGGTCATAAAGCATCTGCAACAGCGCCTCTGATTCATCCGGGCTGAGACCTTCGATCTGCGTGGTAAACACCGGGTTCACATACAGGCCACGACGCCCACTTAGCGGGTGGGTGATGACAACAGGGTGGCGCGCGTCCTGCGTTGCAACTGCGGCATTTAACAGCCGCCCGCTTTTTGCAGCCTCGCTGTCCGATACGGTTGCCCCAAAGACGTGACGCGAGGAATGGATTGCGCTCAGGCCATCCAGAAACTCACGCATCGTTGCAGAGAGCGCCTCATAAGCCGCTCCCATCGACACAAACAGCGTATCGCCCCCAAAGGGCGGCATTTCGATGGCGTGCAGGATCGACCCCAACGCTGGGATTTGGTCGTAGGAATGGTCGGTGTGCCACCCTTCTCCGACGGCTTCTTTTTGATCCTTCTCCTTCAGGACGGTCGCGATCTCGGGATGCCCGTCGACAGGTTTAAAGAAGCGATTGACGTTGATGGGACC
This sequence comes from Cognatishimia sp., assembly GCF_964229375.1. GTDB lineage: Bacteria > Pseudomonadota > Alphaproteobacteria > Rhodobacterales > Rhodobacteraceae > Cognatishimia. Next base: position 7,627 of record NZ_CAXREH010000067.1, on the reverse strand, counting down.
AAAGCAACGGGCGAAGGTCAGGTGATCTTGCGGCGCAAGTGTCTGCTCGCGCAGAACGATGACCGAATATTTTGCAAAAGCCGCTTGGATCTCCTCAAACTGATCACTCTGTGTGACGTCGGCTCCATAAATTTCCGCGCCCAGAGCGCCGGTGAGTGGCCGTATTTCCATCGTTTCCCTCGTGCATTTTGACCTACGCTAGATCAAGTCGCAGGTTCCGGAAAGAAAGAACAAACTTATCAGCGCAACTTGGTCAACCCATAGGTCAATGCACCAAATAGCAATCCCCAGACGGGGGCCGCAATTCCGACAAAGGAAATTCCCGAGACCGTCGTCAGGAAGGTGATCAGCGCGGCCTCGCGGTGGGCGGGTGTCTCGATGGCGGCGGACAACGAGGCCGCAATCGTCGGCAAAAGCGCAAGGCCTGCGAGAACGGCGACAAAGACCTTTGGGGCTGCAAGGAACAGGCCGATCACCGCAGCGCCAAACACGCCCAAAATGATATACATCAAACCACTGAAAACAGGCGCGAAATAACGTTTTTCCGCGTCTTCCCCGGCCTCTTCATTGGCGCAAATTGCGGCTGTGATGGCGGCAAGGTTGAAGGCAAATCCACCAAAGGGGGCCAAGACCACAGTCAGCGCGCCTGTCACGTTCAGGGCCGACGAGACCGGTGCGCGATATCCGGCGCCACGCAGCACTGCGACGCCTGCCATATTCTGTGAGGACATGGTCACCAGATACAGCGGCAGTCCCACGGAAATCAGAACGGACATGTCAAAAGAGGGCATCACGAACACCGGCATGGCCACCCCAACGCCGCTCCAGGCGCTCAGGTCAAACTCCCCCGTCGCCGCGGCAAACCCAAGGCCATAGACCAACAGCAAAGGCACAGCGAAGCGTGGTGCGAAACTGCGGGCCAGCACATAGGCCGCGATCATCGATCCGGCAAAAACCCAGTCGATTTGCAGCGCGCCAAAGGCCTCAACCCCAAAGCGGAACAGCACGCCTGCAAGCATAGCATTCGCCAGCGCGTCTGGGATCCAGTCGTTCAGACGCTCAAACCACCCAGTCAGCCCTGTGATCAACAACAGCAGGCCGCAGAACAAAAAGGCCGCGACGGCCTCGGACAAGGGAACCCCCGGCAGGGCCACAACCAAAAGGGCCGCTCCGGGTGTGGACCAGGCCGTCAGCATGGGAATGCGGTGGCGCAACGACAAGTAAATGCTTGATAATCCGCAGCCTAACCCAAGCGCCAACATCCAACTGGAGGCTTGTTCTGGCGTCGCCCCGGCCGCAAGGGTCGCCTGATAAATGATCGCAACGCTGCCCGCATAGCCCACCAGAACCGCCACACATCCAGCGATGACATGGGAAAGACGCAATTCGGACATTCTGCTGACCCCTTGGGTTGAAATATCGCAAACAAGGTAAACCGTGCGATGTCGCGAAAGACAAGCTAAGTTCAATATTGAAGACCCGATACAGGCACTTCGGGGATATTTAGAAAGGCAGAGCAGGCCATGAAAAGACTGTTGCTTCTAATTCCGCTTATTTTGGCGGGCTGTGTTACGCCGACTTCGGATAAAGAACCACAGATGCTGGCGATCGGGGATTCGATGATGGCCGCCCATGGCATCTCGCAACGCGCTATTTCGCACGTCATCAGCAAAGAACTCGGAGAGCCGGTGGTCGACCGCTCTGTGATCGGTGCCCGTATTATCTATCCGCTGCCGCTCACGGGGGCTGTCGGGTTTAACATTGGCAAACAGTATCGCGGTGGTCAGTACGACTGGGTCATCGCCAATGGCGGCGGCAATGACATCTGGCTGGTCTGTGGATGCACGGGCTGCAAACGCAAACTGGACCGTTTGGTCTCGGCTGATGGCAAAAGCGGCGAAATCCCCGACCTTGTCACGCGCCTGCAAACCAGTGGCGGGCAGGTTCTGTGGCTTGGGTATCTGCGCACACCGGGCAAAGACTCTCCGATCGAGAGCTGTGCTGAGGAAGGCGACATCCTGGAAGAGCGACTCCAGAAAATGGCGGCAACCCGCAAAGGGTTCCACTATCTGTCGATGGCGGATCTGGTGCCGAATGGGGATCTTTCCTATCATGGCCTTGATCGCATCCACCCATCGATCAAAGGCAGCGCTGCCATCGGCAAACGCGCCGCAGCCTATATTCGCAGGGTGGACCCAACGCGCTAGGGGGCACTTATGGCAGAACTTTTCATCGCAGCAGACGGACGCCCGCGCTGTGCCTGGGCAGGGTCAGCTCCAGAGTTTCTGGATTATCACGACCGCGAATGGGGGTTTCCTGTCAAAGACGACCAGCGCCTGTTTGAAAAAATCTGTCTCGAGAGTTTTCAGTCAGGCCTGAGCTGGCGCACGATCCTGAACAAACGCGAGAATTTTCGCGCGGCTTTCGACGGTTTCGACTTTGAAAAGATGGCGGAATACGATGAGGATGACGTCACGCGTTTGCTGCAGAACGCCGGCATCATCCGGCATCGCGGCAAGATCGAAGCGGTGATTAACAACGCGCAAAGGGCCAAAGAGATGGTTCTGGCCGAAGGCTCGTTGGCCCGCTTTTTCTGGCGCTATGAACCGGACCCCAAGACGCTGGGTACGCCGCATACGTTGACCATGTCGCCTGACTCGATCGCGATCTCGAAAGAGTTGAAAAAACGCGGCTGGAAGTTCGTCGGCCCAACGACGATTTTCGCCTTTATGCAGGCAATGGGTCTGATCAATGACCACGACATTGGCTGTGTTATTCGCGAGGAATGCGAAGAGGCGCGCAAAACGTTTGTGCGCCCCTAGTTATTGGCCCAGCGCCTGCGCCAGATCGTCGATCAGATCGCCCGCATCTTCGATCCCGACAGACAGTCGCAACAGCGTTTCTGGAATGCCGGTGTGCGGCTCGATCGTGTGGCGATGCTCGACAAGGCTTTCGACCCCGCCAATCGAGGTTGCGCGCAAAAACAGATTAAGGCGCCCAGTGACCCGAAGTGCATCGGCTTCGCTGCCTTTGACCAGCGCAGACAACACATAGCCGTATCCACCCGACATCTGACGTGCTGCCGTATCGTGGCCTGCATGCGATGCAAGGCCCGGATAGTACACGTCCGAAATCTGTGGGTGATCCACAAGATAGTCTGCGACGGCCTGAGCATTCTGGCACATGCGTTCGATCCTAAGTGGCAGGGTGCGCAGCCCGCGCACCAAAAGCCAGGCTTCAAACGGACCCATAACAGCACCGGTCTCGGCGCGATCATCTTTGATGGCCTGCCAAACCGCGCTGTCGCGCGCCGCAGACAGAACGCCACCCAGAACATCGGAATGCCCATTCATAACCTTGGTGGCCGAGTGCATCACAAAATCCGCACCAAAGTCGATGGGACGCGTCAAAAGCGGAGAGGCCGCGGTGCTGTCCACCACCAACAGCCCGCCGGCGGCGTGGGTCAGCTCTGCGGCCTGCGCGATATCCGCGGTTTTAAGCCATGGGTTTGAGGGCGTCTCGATAAAAACCAGATCCACTTTCGCACCAATCGCGGTTGCGAGGGCAGCGGCATCACTTGCATCCACCTCGACCAGATCGATACCGCGCCTGTCACAGAAACCACGCAGCCATTTCGTTGTCCCCCAATAGATCCCCGACTGCACAACAGCCCGCGCGCCAGTGGGCAACCAGCGAAACGCCGCCGCAATCGCCGCCATTCCTGCTGGAAACAGCAACGCGTCCTGCGCGCCTTCCAAGTCGGCGATGATCCCTTCGGCTGCGCGAACCGGTTCGTTGTGCGGACGGATATAGACGTTGTCGGCGTTCAGCGGCGCATAGTCTTCGCCCCTCCGATAGGTCGTAGACGGTTGAATCGGCATGACAACGCCTCCGGTGACATCATCATAGCTGCCGCCGGCATGGGCCGCATATGTCGCGGGTTTGACATCTTTTTTCATGGTGATCTCCTTGCGATGCATCTTTCGCACGCGCGCACCGAGTTTCAATAGCCAAAGCGCACGACGCGGTGTAAAGCCTGCGCATGGCCCGCGTGATCCTCTTTAACAAACCGTTTGATGTGCTGTCGCAGTTCACCGACAAGGGCACAGAGGGCTCGACGCGCCGCACGCTTTCCGAGTTCATTGACGTGCCCGGCGTTTATGCTGCTGGCCGCCTTGACCGCGACAGCGAAGGGCTTTTGGTTCTGACCGACAGCGGCAAATTGCAAAACCGCATTGCCAACCCCAAGAACAAAATGAGCAAGTGCTATTGGGTTCAGGTCGAGGGAATCCCCACGGATGACGCGCTGCAAGACCTGAGGCAGGGCGTCGATCTGAAGGACGGCAAAACACGGCCTGCCAAGGTGCGCAGGATGGATGCGCCCGCTGGCCTCTGGCCGCGCACACCACCCATCCGTGTGCGCAAATCCGTGCCCGACTGCTGGATCGAACTGACAATTTCCGAAGGGCGCAACAGGCAGGTGCGACGCATGACGGCCGCCGTTGGACACCCGACATTGCGGCTGATCCGATACCGCGTTGGATCGTGGACTTTGGACGGCATCGACTCTGGAAACTGGATAGACGGCGCGCCAGTTTAGGCCCGCAGACACGCTATCCGCTTGAACCCTTGCGCAAATTGCAAGACAAGAGCCCCAAACCGTGCTTCCCCTAAATGCAAACACAACATATAGTGGCGTTAAGGGCATAAGGCCGTAGGGCCACATCAGCACGACCGAGCATATTGAGGATCGAGAGATGGCGCATATTATCGTTGTGGGAAACGAAAAAGGCGGGGCCGGTAAATCCACCGTTTCAATGCACGTGGCTTCGGCCGTGGCACGTATGGGATTTTCCATTGCCGGACTGGACCTTGACCTGCGCCAACGCACCTTTGGCCGCTATGTCGAAAACCGCGAACGCTTCGCCGAAAAGGCAGAAATCGAGCTGCCGTCGCCGAAGTATTTCGAGTTGCCAGAGATCGATCCGGCGAGCCTTCAGGAAGGCGAAAACATCTATGACATGCGCCTGTCCGCCGCGATCGCGACGCTTGAGCCTGACAATGATTTCATCCTGATCGACTGCCCTGGCTCGCACACACGTCTCAGTCAGGTCGCGCATTCGCTGGCCGACACCTTGATCACGCCCTTGAATGACAGCTTCGTCGACTTTGACCTGCTGGCCAAAATTGATGTCGACGGCGAAAAGATTATGGGCCCCTCTGTCTATTCCGAAATGGTCTGGAACGCGCGCCAACTGCGGGCGCAGGCCGGTCTGAAGCCGATCGACTGGATCGTCGTGCGCAACCGTCTTGGCGCGCAGCAAATGGTCAACAAGGAAAAGATGGGCAAGGCGCTGGAACGTCTGGCCAAACGGATCGGGTTCCGCACTGCCCCTGGCTTTAACGAGCGCGTCATCTTCCGCGAACTCTTTCCGCGCGGGCTGACCCTTCTGGATCTGAAAGACATCGGCGTTAAGCAGCTCAATATTTCCAACGTCGCAGCCCGTCAGGAACTGCGCGACCTGATCAAAGAGCTGAACCTGCCAGACGTCGAAATCAACTTCTAACCCAAGAGCAAACTATGGCGCGACACAGCGACATTCAGGTCATTGCGCCAAATTTGAAGCGGCGTCTTTCAGGCGTGACCGCAACAATCGCACGGCTTGTGCCGCTTCAGGCAAAAATGATCGGTATCGTTGCCACGGGCCCTGGTTTGCCGAGCGATCTTCCGCATGTGCCGATCTGGAAACTAGCCTTTCTAAAGGGTGCGCCCCGCCGGGTTTTTCACGCCCGACGCAACACTGAAATGTTGTTAGGACTGTTTTTCACACGCGTTTTTCGCAAGAACTGGAAACTGCTTTTCACCAGCGCATCGCAACGCAAGCACTCGGGCTATACCAAATGGCTGATCTCGAAAATGGATGGGGTTGTAGCGACGTCGCAGAAAACCGCCAGCTATCTGGAACGCGATTCGACCGTAATCCTGCATGGGATCAATCTGGACAGCTTTCAGCCAACGGAATTTCGCGCAGCCAAACGCGGTGAGCTTGGGCTGCCCGAGGGTGTCTTTCTGGGCTGCTATGGCCGCATTCGACATCAAAAAGGTACGGACGCTTTTGTCGAGGCCATGCTGACGCTTTGCACGTTGCACGATGATGTGCATGGCATCGTCATGGGGCGGGCAACGGAAAAACACACAGGCTATCTGGCTGATCTGAAAGCACGAGTCGCAGACCACGGACTGGCAGATCGCATCCACTTCATGCCTGAAGTGACAGTGGATCAGATGGCCGACTGGTATCAGGTGCTGGACCTGTTCGTCGCCCCACAACGCTGGGAAGGCTTTGGACTGACGCCACTAGAGGCCATGGCCTGTGGCGCCCCTGTGGTGGCGACAGATGTCGGGGCGTTTGCCGAAATTGTCACAGATCAGGCGGTCGGCAGCGTCGTTGCACCCGACGATATCCCCGCTTTGACAAAGGCCTGCGCCGACATGTTGGAGAATCGTAACACTCTAGCGGAGGCCGGAATTGCCGCGCGGCAGCACGTCGAGCGTCATTTCAGCATCCAAAACGAGGCACGCGCGCTGGTTGATGTCTATCAAGGGCTGCTTGACGCCAAATAATAGCGTAAATCGCGTTCTTTGATGCCCCACATCACAAGAATACGGCGCCCTGCCCCTTTTTTCCACAGGCAAAGATCGCTATGAGAGCCCGTCCGAAACACTCGGGCACCAAAGTCTTATGGAGAAGAAAATGGGATATCGCATCGTCGTCGTTGGCGCCACCGGGAATGTGGGCCGCGAAATGCTGAATATCCTCGAGGAACGTCAGTTCCCCGTGGATGAACTTGCCGTTCTAGCGAGCCGTCGTTCGCTGGGCACCGAAGTCAGCTTTGGCGATAAAACCCTGACCACCCAGGATCTGAATGCCTTTGACTTCACCGGCTGGGACATGGCGCTGTTTGCTGTGGGCTCCACCGCGACCAAGGAATACGCGCCCAAAGCGGCTGCGGCCGGCTGTGTCGTGATCGATAACTCCTCGCTCTATCGCTACGACCCCGACGTGCCTCTGATCGTGCCAGAGTGTAACCCCGAGGCGGTCCACGGCTATTCCAAGAAAAACATCATCGCCAACCCGAACTGCTCGACAGCTCAGATGGTTGTAGCGCTGAAGCCGCTGCATGACCGCGCGAAAATCAAACGCGTCGTGGTCAGCACATATCAATCCGTCTCTGGCTCTGGCAAAGACGCGATGGACGAGCTGTGGGATCAGACCAAAGCGGTCTATAACCCGACCTCTGATGTGCCGCCAAAGGTCTATACCAAAGAGATCGCCTTTAACGTGATCCCGCACATCGACGTGTTCATGGAAGACGGCTCCACCAAAGAAGAGTGGAAAATGGTGGCCGAAACCAAAAAGATCGTGGACCCGAAAATCAAAGTCACCGCGACCTGTGTGCGTGTGCCTGTATTCGTAGGCCACTCCGAGTCCATCAACATCGAATTCGAAGAGTTCCTGGACGAAGACGAAGCCCGCGAAATCCTGCGCGAAGCCCCGGGCATCATGGTCATCGATAAACGCGAAGACGGCGGCTATGTGACCCCGAAAGAATGCGTCGGCGATTT
>NZ_CAXREH010000066.1:0-21949 GCF_964229375.1 Cognatishimia sp. | reverse complement strand
ACCACCGCGGGCGCAAAGCTGTCTCAAAACCTGTTGGCCGAGGTGCAAAATCTGGCCGCGAATGCAACCCTCACCGAATACTACGGGGCCTCAGAGCTGGGCTTTGTGACGACGGCAACCCATGGCACAGGCATCGCCGCCCCCCAGAGCGTTGGCACGCCTTTTCCCGGCATCGACATCGAGATCCGTACGCCGGATGCAGATGGAAATGGCGAGGTCTGGTTGAGAAGCGACCTCATCATTGATGACTATCTCTGGCGCGACGATGCCCACGGGTTTCGCTGCGTCGATGGCTGGAGCACCGTCGGCGATATCGGGCGCCTTGAAGCCGGGGCCTTGCATTTGGTCGGGCGCGCGGGTGGCATGGTGACCTCTGGCGGCAACAACATCTATCTCGACCAGGTCGCCCGTCATCTTGACACCCACCCCGATATCAAGACCGCCCTCGTTCTGGGTATTCCGGATCAGTATCTTGGCACAAAGCTGGTCGCCCTGATCGAGCCGCGCGCGCCTGCCCTGTCCGCGCAGGATCTGGTGGACTATTGTCAGGCATCCTTGCAAAAATACAAAATCCCACGCGCGTTTTTCCGCGTATCAGACTGGCCCGTCACAAGCAGCGGCAAAATCGCGACCAAAGAGCTTGAGATGTGGGTGACAGAAAAGGACGACAGGCTTGCAGCGCTTTGAACGCCCCGAAACGCACCAGCCCGTGATCATCGCGGCCCTGCGCACGCCAATCGGCCGAGCGGGCGGTGCTTTGCGCATGATAGAGCTTGAGGATCTGGCCGCACCCCTTTTGCAGAGCGTGACGCAACAAGCTGGCATTGCGCCTGCCGATGTGGATGACGTAATTCTTGGCAATGCCACTGGCGGCGGCGGCAATATTGCGCGTCTGGCGGCGCTTCAGGCTGGGTTCCCTGTCGAGGTCGCCGGCGTGACGGTCGACAGACAATGCGGGTCTGGTCTGGAAGCAATCATGCAGGCCTGCAATCTGGTCGCAGCGGGCGCAGGCGAGGTCTTTGTGGCGGGCGGCGTTGAAAGCACCAGCCGCGCGCCAATCCGGATGCGGCGGCCCCTGCGCGACGACGACGCACCCGAGCCTTATGCACGGGCCAGATTTTCGCCTGACACCATTGGCGATCCAGAGATGGGACTGGCCGCTGAAAATGTCGCGCAACAGTTCAACATCACGCGCGAACGCGCCGACGCTTTTGCGCTTCAAAGCCACGAAAGAGCCTGCCGCGCGCAGGCCCAGGGCCGCTTTGACGCTGAATTGGTTGCGATGACCCCGCCTGATGGGCCGCCTGTGACGCGCGACGAATGCCCTCGCCCTGATACGTCCATGGACAAACTGGCCAGGCTCTTGCCGGTGTTTGCCACAGACGGCACGGTGACGGCGGGCAACGCCTGCCCCTTAAATGATGGTGCAGCTGTTGTTGTCGTCACAAGCCTTGCCAAAGCACGCAGCCTGAAGGCAGCCCATGTGCTGTCTTATGAGGCAGGCGCAAGCGCGGGCGTTGATCCCAATGTTCTGGGCATTGGCCCGGTTGCCTCGACCTCCAAACTGACGGCCAAGCACCCCGACCTGCATCCCAAACACGCGCAATTCATCGAGTTCAACGAAGCCTTTGCCGCCCAAGTCTTGGCCTCGGTTGACGCGCTCGGCATCTCTGAACGCCGCCTTAATCTGGACGGAGGCGCTTTGGCGTTGGGGCATCCTTTCGGGGCATCGGGCGCTGTGCTGGTCACCCGCCTGTTTCATCAATTCCGCGCGCAGGCCGCACAGTGTCTGACCTCTGATCTTGGGGTTGCGATGATGGGGATTGGCGGGGGCATGGGCCTGACGGCCGCATTCCGGTATAAGGCACTGTCATGAGCTTTCGGTCCATCCTTATCACAGGCGCCAGCAGTGGCCTTGGCGCGGCGCTGGCACAAGCGCTGGCCGCGCCTGATGTGACGCTTGTGCTGGTGGGACGTAATCCCGAGCGGCTGACCGCCGTCTGCGAGACCTGTCAGCTTAAGGGGGCTACCGCCGTGCCGTTGGTGCTTGATTTGACGGATCAAACCGCATCGCTTGCGCGCCTTACCGAGGCTGACGCCACATATGAATTCGATCTGGCGATCGCCAATGCGGGTGTGGCCTATGGTAAAGAAACGCCCGAACTGGCCCGCACAACAACCGCGACAAACGTTATGGGTGTTCTCAGCACCATTCAGGCGGTCGAGCCCGGCATGGTCGCACGCGGTTCTGGACAGATCGGGTTGATCAGCTCGCTTGCCGCCTTTCGCACGTTGGGCGGCCCTGCAGCCTATGCAGCCAGCAAGGCTTGGGTCCGTCTGTTTGGCGAAGCATTGCGCGGGCGACTAGCCAAGAAGGGCGTCGGGGTCAGTGTGATCTGCCCGGGCTTTGTTGACACGCCGATGGTGGATGACCGCACACGAGCGCATTTTGGGCACGCGCTTATGCCCGCCGACCGTGCCGCCGCTAAAATCGTGACGGCGCTTGCGAAAAACCACGCACGCCTGTCATTTCCCACAGGATTTTCGCTCCGCACCTGGTTGCTGGCGGCGCTTCCGGCGTGGTGGACGGATCGCAAACTCCGCCGTGCTGCACGTAAGGCCGCTAAACAAAAAGATCTTTGAACATCTCGCGCAAGACGTTCTTTTGCACTTTGCCCATTGTGTTGCGCGGCAAGGCGTCAAGTACCACAAGTTTTTTGGGATGCTTGAACTTCGCCAAGGACACAGCAATGGCATCTGAAATCGCATCAAGGCTCAGGGTCTGATCAGGCATTGGAACCAGAACCCCCACGGGGCTTTCACCAAAATCAGGGTGCGGCGCTGCGATGACTGCGCTTTCCAACACACCGGGTTGGTCGTCCAAGATCTGTTCGATCTCTTTGGGGTAGATATTGAAGCCGCCCGAAATAATCAGATCCTTGTTGCGCCCCAGAATATGGACATATCCATCCTCATCCACCTTGCCCAAATCGCCAGTTATGAAAAAGCCATCGCTGCGCAGTTCCGCCGCTGTTTTCTCTGGCATCTGCCAGTAACCCTGAAAGACATTCGGACCGCGCACTTCGATGACGCCGATATCGCCTGCGGGCAGCGTCTCGCCTGTTTCTGGATCTGTGACTTTCAACTCAACATCCGGCAACGGAAACCCAACCGTGCCCGCCCGTCGCGCACCATCGTAAGGGTTTGACGTGTTCATATTGGTTTCCGTCATGCCATAGCGCTCAAGGATACGGTGGCCGGTGCGCTGCTCAAACTGCACATGGGTTTCCGCCAACAAGGGGGCCGAGCCGGACACAAACAGCCGCATGTGCTGGGCCAGATCCTTGGTAAAGCAAGGATCTGACAGCAGGCGCGTATAGAATGTTGGCACCCCCATAAGGCTGGTCGCTTTGGGCATCCATTCCAGCATCTGGTCTTTGTCGAACTTGGGCATAAAGATCATTTTGCCGCCAACAAGCATCATCACGTTGGTCGCCACAAACAGCCCATGGGTGTGAAAAATCGGCAAAGCATGCAGCAGCACGTCAGATCGGGTAAACCGCCATTCCGTGACCAAGGTGCGCGCGTTGGACAAGAGGTTGTCTTGCGACAGCATCGCGCCTTTAGAGCGCCCTGTGGTGCCCGAGGTGTACAGAAAGGCTGCCAAATCATCACCAGAACGCGCGACAGTCGCAAACTGAGTTATCCCAGCGGCTTTTTGGGAAAGGCTGCCGTCGCCATCCGCATTTATCGTTTCAACAGGCACGCCAATCTGAGCGATGTCTTGCGCTTTGGCAGCGTCACACACCACCAGTCGGGCGCCACTGTTCTCGACGAAGTACCGCAGCTCTTCCACTGTGTAGCCGGTATTCAACGGCAGAAATACGATTCCCGCCTGAATACAGCCCGCAATCAACGCCAGCGCCTGGGCTGACTTTTCGACCTGAATGGCCAGTCGATCACCGGGCTTAAGGCCCAGATCGGTGATCGCCTGTGCATAGCCCGCCGCCTGCGCGACAAAACTCTGATAGCTGATCTCGCGACCGTCAGGCAAAATCAGGAAGGTGTCAGGGTTCTGAGCGTGGCGGCCAAAAAGAGCGTCGTAAAGAGGGTTGGCCATGACAGCACCTGAAGTCTGATTAAAGTCAGATGTTTATAATCTGGCTCAAATCCGAAGCCAACACGTCCTGCACGATCGGTCAGGTCACCGTCCGAAATTTTCCCGGTTGATACAAATTGTTTATTCCAGTGCCCTATGCTTTTAAACTATGCTGAGCTCATCCATTTCAATTTCCATAAGTTCTCAAATGACGACGACAACACACGCAACAACGCCGATCGCCGGACAGAAACCCGGCACCAGCGGGTTGCGTAAAAAGACCACCGTATTTCAAAGCGACCGATTTCTCGAAAATTATGTGCAGTCCATCTTTGATGGCATCGGCGGCGTCACAGGCAAACGCTTTGTGATTGGCGGCGACGGGCGCTTTTTTAACCGACAGGCGATTGATGTGATCCTGCGCATGGCCGCGGCCAATGGCGTTGCAGAATGTATTGTGGGGCGCGATGGCCTGTTGTCGACACCCGCGGCCTCGCATCTGATCCGCCTGAACAAAACGGACGGCGGGCTGATCCTGTCGGCCAGTCACAATCCTGGCGGGCCGAACGCTGACTTTGGCCTCAAGTTTAATGGCGCCAATGGCGGCCCCGCTTCAGAAGCGGTGACAGAAAGCATCTATGCCTGCACCCAACGCATCGAACGCTATGCCATCCTGACCGCAGATCCTGTTGATTTAACGGTCGAGGGCACCAGCCGTCTGGGCGACATGACCGTGAAAATTATCGATCCTGTCGCTGATTATGCAGCGCTTATGGAAAGCCTGTTTGATTTTGAGGCCATTCGCGCCTTGTTTGCAGGCGGCTTCCGCATGGTGTTTGACGCGATGCTGGCCGTCACAGGCCCCTACGCCAAGGAGATCCTTGAAACGCGACTTGGCGCACAGCACGGCACTGTCATCAACGGCGAGCCCTCGCATGACTTTGGCGGCGGCCACCCCGACCCCAACCCCATTTGGGCGCGCGAACTGATGGCCCTGATGCACTCCGAAACGCCTCCTGACTTTGGGGCGGCATCTGACGGGGACGGGGATCGTAATATGATCACCGGGCCGAACCGCTATGTCTCGCCTTCTGACAGCCTCGCGATCTTGGCGGATCTGGCGCATTTGGCGCCTGCTTACAGCGACGGGCTGGCGGGCGTTGCCCGCTCGATGCCAACCTCTAGCGCGGTGGATCGCGTTGCGGCGGCCAAGGGGCTTGGGTGTTTTGAGACCCCCACGGGATGGAAGTTCTTTGGCACATTGCTGGACGCCGGCCGCGTCACCCTATGCGGAGAAGAAAGCGCCGGCACCGGATCAGACCACGTACGCGAGAAAGACGGTTTGTGGGCGGTTCTGTTGTGGCTGAACATTTTTGCCGCCACGGGCAAGTCGATGGACCAGATCCTTGCCGATCACTACGCCGATTACGGCCGCACCTATTACACGCGGCATGATTATGAGGCGATTGAAAGCGCGGCAGCAAATACTCTGATGTCCGAGCTGCGCAGTGCCTTGCCAAATCTGGCAGGCACCGAGGTTCAGGGCCTGACCGTTCAAGCGGCTGACGAGTTTTCCTATGACGATCCTGTGGATGGATCACGCTCTGAGGGGCAAGGCATCCGCATTATGTTTGAGGGCGGCGCGCGCGTGGTCTTTCGCCTGTCAGGAACCGGCACCGAAGGCGCAACGCTGCGCGTTTATCTCGAGCATCTGGAAACCGCCAAGAACCGCTTTAAAGCAGATCCGCAAAAGGCGCTGGCGCATGTCATTGACGCAGCCAACGACATTGCCAAAATCAAAACCCATACAGGACGCGACAAGCCTGACGTGATTACCTAACTCTGCACCCAGAGTTAGGCGATCTTTTGATACACGTCGGCGATCACATCCTTGGCAAACATGACATCCTCGCGGGTAGAGTCGAACTGACCGACCTGGAACCGAATGATCTTTTGGCCGCCAAACGCGCCTTGCGTCACATAAATCCGGCCATCGTCATTCAGCGCATCCACAAGCGCCTGCTGGGCTGCGTCATCGCCCGGACAGCGGAAAGAAAACAGGCTGAGGATCGGTTCTGTCACGATCTCAAACCCGTCCATGGCACGGATTTCTTCGCAGATCTCTTGCGCCCAAGCCACGTGATTGCGCAGCCGTGTCCGCAGCCCCTCAAGGCCATATGACCGGATCAAGAACCACAGCTTCAACGCCCGGAACCGCCGTCCCAGAGGGATCGTCCATTCGGAATAATTTGTCACTTCGGCGCCGGTGGTTTTAAGATACTCAGGCTCGATCTTCAGTGTGTTCAGCTGCGGTGTCGCTTCTTTCAAAAACTGGATAGAACAGTCGAATTGCGCGCCAAGCCATTTGTGCGGGTTGAACACGATGCTGTCGAACCCTTCGACATCCGCCCAAAAATCTGCCTGAAACTCTGGGCAGATCATAGCGGCCCCGGCCCAAGCCGCATCCAGATGGGTATAAAGGTCTTCGTCTTTGGCAACCTGAAGGATTGGGCCAAGCACGTCCGAGGCCCCGATGCCGGTGCCCCCGGTGATACCGATGATGCCTGCTGGGATATGCCCTGCTGCGCGATCAGCCTTGATTGCGGCCCGCAGCGCGTCTGCATCGATGGAATACCGCGCACCTTGCGTCGGCAGTTTCACAAGATTGTCCTGCCCGATCCCGGCAACCCAGCATGCGCGATCAATCGACGAATGCACCTGATCGGAACAATAAATGCGCAGGTTTCCCTTGGACGCAAGGCCTTCGCGGTTGCCGGTATAGCCGGTCGCGCGTTCGCGCATGGTCAGCACGGCCGACAAGGTTGCGGATGAAGCGCTGTCCTGAATGACGCCGGTCATACCTTCGGGCAATCCCATCGCCTGACGCAGCCAGTCCACCATGACGCCTTCCATTTCGGTCGCCGCCGGTGAGGTTTGCCACAGCATACATTGCGCAGCGATTGTGGTGACCAGCATCTCTGCCAGCATCGAAGGCGGCGCGGCGTTTGACGAGAAATAGGCGAAGAAACGCGGGTGTTGCCAATGGGTTATCCCCGGCATCACGATACGCTCGAAGTCACCGATGATGGTATCCATGTCTTCGCCCTGCTCCGGTGGCTGCGCCGCCAGTTGGGCTGCAATCTCTCCGGGCGCGGTCTGCGCCCGAACGGGACGCTCCCGAATGGTTTTGTGATAATCCCCCGCCCATTGCGAGATTTTTTCGCCCCATTCGGAAAACGTATCCCAGTCCATGCTGCCTATGCCTCTTCGATTCCGCCCATGCAGACGTATTTGGTTTCCATAAAGTCATCGAGACCATATCGAGATCCCTCACGACCCAGCCCTGACATTTTGACGCCGCCAAATGGCGCTTCGGCCGTCGAGATCAAGCCAGTGTTCACGCCAACCATGCCAAAGTCCAGAGCCTCTGACACGCGCCAGACCCGCGCAAGGTCGCGCGAATAGAAGTAAGACGCCAGACCAAAGTCGGTGTCATTCGCCGCCGTCACCGCTTCGCTTTCCTTGTCGAACTTGAACAGAGGCGCGACCGGACCAAAGGTCTCCTCGTTGGTGACCAGCATATCGCTTGTCACATGCGTCAGGATTGTGGGTTCAAAGAAAAAGCCGCCCAAAGCATGCGGCTTGCCGCCCAGCGCAACAGTCGCACCTTTAGAGGTCGCGTCCGTGACATGTTCCTGAACTTTCGCCACAGCGGCGTCGTCGATCAACGGACCAAAGGCGATACCTTCGTCAAAGCCGTTGCCTGTGCGCAGAGTCGCAACTTTGGCTGCGAGTTTTTCGGCAAATTCATCATAGACGCCGGATTGCACATAGATGCGGTTGGCGCAGACACAGGTCTGGCCGTTGTTGCGGAACTTGGCGATCACAGCGCCCTCGACCGCAGCATCAACATCCGCGTCATCAAACACGATGAACGGCGCATTGCCGCCCAGCTCGAGGCCCAGTTTTTTGATCGTCGGAGCACATTGTTTATACAGCAGCGCGCCGATTTGTGTTGATCCTGTAAAGGTCAACTTGCGGATGGTTTTCGAGCTGGTCAAAGATGCGCCGATGGGCACCGCGTCGCCGGTGACAACAGAGAAAAGACCCTTTGGAATCCCTGCGCGTTCGCCCAAGAGGGCTAAAGCAGTTGCAGACAGCGGGGTCTCGCTTGCAGGTTTCAGAACCATCGCGCAGCCAGCCGCAAAGGCGGGGCCTGCCTTGCGGGTAATCATCGCGCTTGGAAAGTTCCAGGGTGTGATGGCCGCAACGACACCGATCGGTTGTTTCAGGGTCAAAAGACGTTTGTCGGCAGCATGGCCCGGCGTCACATCGCCATAAGCACGACGGGCTTCTTCCGAGAACCACTCAAGGAACGACGCGGAATAGGCGATCTCGCCCTTTGCTTCGGCCAGAGGCTTACCCTGCTCTGCTGTCAGGACTTTCCCCAGATCATCCTGATTTTCCATCATCAGATCATGCCAACGGCGCAGCACCTGTGACCGCTCTTTGGCCGTGCGCGCGGCCCAGTCTTTCTGCACCACAGCCGCGGCAGCAATGGCCGCGTCGGTTTCAGCAGACCCCAGATTTGGAATGCGCCCGATCAGCTCACCTGTCGCTGGATTGGTCACGTCAATGGACGCGCCCTCGGAGGCTTCGATCCATTCCCCGGCAACATAGGCAGCGTTCACCAGCAGGCTCGGGTCATTCAATTGCAAAACAGACATGTCGTTTTCTCCGGAGGTCTTATTCAGTTTTTGGTTGTAAGTCATGCCCAGTTCCGCTGACCTGAGCAACCCCAACCGTTCGCAGCACCTAGACAGGAAACACGGCCAAATGATCGCACCAGTTTGCCAACATAGATGAGTCCAGCCAGAGCGGCCTGTGCGGCCGACTCTTTGTGGCGGCCGTAATGCCTATTGAAGCGAGACAGGCATCGCCAAAGCGCCCCGAAAGGCCCAACCCCCAAAGGCAACGTCGCCGGCCAGCGAAAGGTTGGGAAAACGCGCGAAAAGACTTGGGACTGCGATATCTGCCACCAGTGATTTTGACGCGGCTGCCCCGGCGCAAAAATGCGGTCCTGCGCCGAATGCGATGGACTTGCTGTTGTCGCGCAAGAGATCGAAACGCTCGGGGTCATCGAACACACGCGGGTCACGGTTTGCGATGCCAAACATGAAAAACACGCGCTGTCCTTCGGTGAAATCATAATCCAGCACCCGGTCCGCGCGGGCGACCTGACGCGGAGACATCCCGATCGGTGACATCCAGCGGGTGTATTCATTAAAGACGTCCAGATAGCTCGCCTGTCCTGCGCCAACGAGGCTGCGTTGATCGGGGTGCGTCAACAATGCCCAGACCATCCCGGCAATCACATCTCGCGGCTCGTTCTGCCCACCGGAGATCGCCAATTTCACGTTGGCTCGCGTTGAGTCCATGTTTAGACCCGCCGCCATTTGCACCGAAAGGAGTGAGGAGTCAGGCTCTGCCAGCAATTTGGGCGTCATCTGGTCGATATGCTGGTCAATATAGGCCGTCGCAGCATGACACCGTGCCTCGATCTCGGGATCGCCTGCATAGTTGGCGCAGCCATCCAGCATATGCTGGCTGACGCGGTCCATTTCATGGGCAGGCATTTCGGTCAATCCGGTGATGACCTTCAGCGCTTCGCCGCAAACCGGCATGGCAAACTCTGTCACAAGATCGCAGGGGCGCGAGGTATCAAGCCCATCCAAAATCCGGTCTGTCGCCTCTTGGAACTTGGCCGCCCATTGGTTCCGCACGGTTCTGGGGCTGAGGGTTGGAAAGGCAATCTTGCGCTCGGCAAAATGCTCGTCCCCGTCTTTGCGCATCATGTTTTCGCCCATGAGCTCGGTCATCAACCCGCCAGGTTGTCTGGACGAGAACACATCGATCCGTTTCTCTTGCGCGAAGATGTCGTCTCGCCGTGTGATCAGAACTGCGTTCAGCTCGGGCACATCCACCGCGGGTGCCATGTCTTGTATGCGTTTCAGATCCGGATAGGGGTCATGCCAGAAAGAAGATAAGTCGATTGAATAGTTAGGCGGCAATGGTGGATCCAGACGTTAAAGATTCGAAGTACAGGGCTTGTTTAGACCGAGACCTCCCGCCGCGCAAAGAACGTCGCAATCGTAATGCCAGACAGCAGATGCCAAATCCCCCAAAAGGCCGCGACGACCGCCATCCCGCCCAAGCCGCTGAAAAACCCAAATATCAGGATCAACCCCAACCCCGAATTCTGGATACCGGTTTCGATTGTCACGGCACGGCGGTCAAATTCCGACAGGTCAGTCAGCGTCGCCAGCCCATACCCGCCCGCAAGGGCCAGCGCGTTATGCAGCAAAACCAGCCCGGCGACCACTGCGGCAAACTGCAGGAACAGCTCCCAGTTTGCGGCCAGAGCGATCACGATGAATGCCACAAAAATCCCCATCGAAAGATACTGCATCGGAACACGAATGCGTGCGGTGATGTCTGGCCGTTTTGCATTCAGAGCGACGCCAAGACACAGAGGAAGAACCAGCATCAGGCCCACCGTTATCGCCACAGACACCGGATCAATCGAGGTCGCCCGCAGGATATCGCGGGTGGGCCCGTACAAACTGCCCCAGAACGCGATATTGAACGGGGTTAACAGAATTGCGCCGACAGTGGCAAAGGCTGTCATCGACACCGAAAGCGCCACATTGCCCTTCGCGCGATGGGTCATGAAATTGCTGACGTTGCCGCCCGGACAGGCTGCGACCAACATCAGCCCCAAGGCGATCGAGGGTCTGGGTTCTACCAGAAGGATCATACCGAAGGTCAGAGCTGGCAGCAGTAGGAATTGCGAAAAAAGCCCTGTGATCAAAGGCTTGGGGGCCGTCAAAAGCCGTCGGAAATCTGCGGTGGTCAGGTCGATGGCGATCGAGAACATCACCACCGCCAAAATCCCATTCAGGATCTGCAATCCCAAAGGCGAAAAGTTAAGCACCACATCATCGATGCCCGCAACAGCCAAAATCGCCATATCCCCGCTCCTCCCCAGAACCGGCCTGCGCCACGTCAGGCCTCGCTAGGCTTGCCTGTTGCGGGCGCTGTGTCAAACCCCCTGCCAGTTGACGTAAGCTTCCCTTACGTCAATCTCGCCAGTGATAGGAAAGTAAGATTTACATGCTAAAGATTGCATGACTCACGTTGAAAGGCCCTCTGTTTGAGCACCAGCGAAACAGATCACCCAATGGACGAACTCCTGCGCGCGCGCCTGCGTATTCACGAAGGCGCTGATCTGCCGTTGGCGATATTGCGGGGGCTGATGTATTCGGTCGATGCGGTTTTGCGGTCGACCACAGGACAACCTTTTTTTGCACTGCGTGAGGCCGAGGATGTATTGCGCGACCTCAAAGGCAAAACCGGCGCGGACCTTGTGTCTGCGATGCTGGACAGAAATGGCGGCACCACCTTGACCGCGCATGGCCTTGAAAACATTCCCAAAGAAGGGCCTGTGATTATCGGCTCTACCCATCCTATAGGCACCTTTGATTTTCTGGCGCACGCAGGCGCTTTGCGTCATCACCGGTCCGACGTGAAAGTGGTCGCAAACCGCGAAGCGGAGCGATTCTTGGGCAAGGATGGCCTCATTCCCGTTGATTTTGATCGCAGCGACAAGGTGCTCACTGCCCGTCAAACCCGCGACGGCATGGTGCGTCACCTGCAAAATGGCGGCGCAATGCTGATATTTGGATCAGGCAAAGTTCCTGATCGAAAGAACGGCCTTTTGGTGGAACCGCCCTGGCGGCCCGGCATCACGCGGATTTCGAAAGAATGCGACGTGCCGATCATTCCCGCTTCGCCTGACATGCGAAATTCCAAACATTATTACCGAACCCGGAAAATCGCCCGCATCCTCAGCGGCAACAATGCCTATATCGGACGCGAGGTGGCATCACTGCGCTATTCCTCGGAATTGCTGCATAAGCTTGGCGGCAGCTATGATCTGCACTACGGCCCTGCGGTCGCGCCGGGCACCCCACCGGCCGAGCTTCAGAAAATTGCCGAAGATCTTGTGCCGGGTCTTTACAAACCAGCGGCCTGACCAAAACAGCGCGTGGCCTGTGGCAAAGGACGCGATAGTGTAAACGCAGGATTAATTTCGCTGGATTATCCTGTAAGCGTACCAAGTTAAGGCCGTCGTTTTGGCAACATTTACGCTTCAATACGTGTATCAACTATCTGACTTCGATACGTCAGGCAGCAATCAGGCGCCGCCCGACGAAAGCGGTGCGAAAGCGGTAGGCAAACCTCCGTTTAATCTTCAGCTTCAGGATACGGCAGGCCCCCAGCAGTTGGAGGTATCTGATACCGACGACAATGCCTTTGATGAGATCAACAGCGGCGGGCAGACACTTCAATCCGATATTACAATTGATGGCACCACCTATCCCGCGGGATCAAAAGTTCTGGTGAATTATGAAATCACCACGGATGATGGGTTTTCTGGGTTCTCAATCACGTTGGGCGCGGAAAATAGCGGCAAGAACGTAACCACTGCGTTTGTCACCACAGAACCGATGGAACCGGGGCAGCTTTACAGTTTTACGTCCGAGCATAACATTGGGCGCGGCGATCGGGATTATGCCGATTTTGCCTGTTTTGCGCAGGGGACTTTGATCCGCACCCAAGACGGCGAAACGACCGTAGAAGATCTGCGGGAAGGCCAACGTGTAATCACGGAAAACGGCAGCAGCGCCATCTGCAAAATACTCAGCCGCACCCTGTCACGTCGTGATTTGCGGCGCTGTCCCTCGATGCGCCCGATCAGGCTTGTTGCTGGCGCTTTGGGCATGGGGTTGCCGCGCAACGATCTGATTTTGTCGCCGCAACACAAGGTGCTGATCCCCGCAGGAAAACGCGCCGTGGTGGCAGGTGTGTCGGATGCTTTGGTGCCCGCGAAAAAGCTGCAATCCCTACCCGGGGTTTTCACCGATCCCGCGATCAAGTCTGTCACCTATTTTCACATTCTGCTGGACGCCCATGAAATCATCTATGCAAATGGCGCACCGACCGAGTCCCTTTACTTGGGCAGCTTTGGGCTCTCGACGTTCTCAGAGCTGCAACGCATTGAACTGATGTCCCTTTTTCCAGAGGTGTCAGACCCCGACTTTGAGTGGCCCGAGGCGCGACCGATGCTGAGGCCGAACCAGCAAAGGCGGCTGGTGGCGCGACTGGCGCGATGACATTGGCCCCGCATTAAGCGCATTCCATGGCTGGGCCTGCGCCGAAAGCCCGCCTATAGTCGACCCGACGCATCGCCCAACTTCAGGAGGCCACATGTTCGCGCGGCTTAGACATCTTTGGGCAACCCGACGCCTGCCTTTCGTGGTCTTTTTCGGCTCGCTGGCCGTGGCGCTTTGGTTTGCAGGAAACTTTGTGGCCGAGGTGATTTACTGGAACGACCCGCGCCACCGCAATCAGGCGCTCGAGCCATGGATGACCCCGCGCTATGTGCAGCATTCCTATGCGCTCAGACCGAAAACTGTGGCCGAGGTCTTGGGCATTGACCACCCCTTCCCGGCCAAGATCAGAATGTCGGATATCGTGGCCGCGTCGGGCCAATCCTATGATGCGTTGACCGAAGAACTCCGTAGTCGGGCCGCGCTTGAGAAAGCCGAACGGAAGGCCCGCGGCGATGAGTGATACGCTGATCGGGCTGCTGCCGCTTTATGGGGCATATATCATTGCCTTGATCGTTGGCCTCAGTGCCATGGCAATTACCCTGCCAGCCTCGGTTCTGGTCGCCACTGCAGGAGGTTTTGCCGCCGCAGGCGATCTCTCACTTTGGCAGGTTGGCCTTGGTGCTTTTCTGGGGTTTTGCATTGGCGATCAATGCGCCTATTTCCTTGCGCGGTCCAAAGGCCCTTGGATCATTCGCAAACTGAAATCCAGCGAAAGCCGGGCCAAGCTGATCGGCCGCGCCGAGGTTTTTTTGACGCGCAATGGGGTCGTAGCAGTTTTGCTGTCGCGTACCGTGCTCAGCCCGCTTGGCCCCTATGTCACCTATATCAGTGGCGCCTTGGGGTTGGGCTGGCTGAAATTCACCAGCGCGGCGATGATCGGGGCCGCGATCTGGTCCAGCGCTTATAGCTATTTGGGGTATGTCTTTGCGGGCAACATCAGTCAGATTTCCTCGGCACTGGGCAATGCCCTTGGGTTTGTTGCAGCGGCGGGTCTGTTGGTCGCCAGCGGCTATTGGCTGTTTCGCAAACCCGCGTCGCAAAAAGCACGCGACACCAGTGACGCAGTCGCCCCAGAACGCGACAAGGCGGTCTGACCATCCAGACCTACACAGAAGACGGCTTTGATTTTGGCGGCTTTCATGCCAATAGAACGGTCATAAGCCACGCCTTGATGAGGCGGCACAAGGGACTTGAGGCGCAAAGACATGACAACAGGCAAAAACATTCTGGTCGTCGGCGGGGCTGGCTTTATCGGATCGCATACAACGCTGGCGCTGTCTGAGGCCGGATATAACGTCACCGTCTATGACAATTTCTCAACCGGCCATCGCGACGCCTGTTTTGACCTTGATGTGGTCGAAGGGGACCTGTCCGATCAACCCAAACTGACGGCGGTTCTGAAGGACAAGGATATCGCCTGCGTCGTGCATTTTGCGGCGCTGATCGAGGCCGGGCAATCTGTGATCGATCCATATGCGTTTTATGAAAACAACGTGGCAGCGACATTGGCTTTGCTGCAGGCGATGCGGGCGGCAGATGTCGGCCATCTGGTGTTTTCCTCAACGGCTGCTGTTTATGGCAATCAGGACGTTGATATGCTGTCCGAAGATCTGCCGAAACAGCCGGTAAACCCTTATGGCCACAGCAAACTTATGGTCGAGACGGTCCTGCAAACGGCGGTTGACGCCTATGGATTAACCTCGGTCGCCTTGCGCTATTTCAACGCCTCGGGTGCGGATGCCAAAGGCCGCACGGGCGAGCGTCACGATCCGGAGACGCATCTTATCCCCTTGCTGATCCAGGCCGCCTTGGGCCAGCGTGACCATTTCAAAATTTTTGGCACCGACTACGACACGCCCGATGGCAGCTGCATCCGCGACTATATCCACGTCAGCGACCTTGCTGCGGGGCATGTCGCGGCGGTGGGCTATGTCTTACGCAGAACGCAGCCTTCTTTTGAGGGCATGAACCTGGGCACCGGCACGGGCCACAGCGTGCGCGAGGTGGTCGATACGGTGAAACGGGTGTCCGAGCGTGATTTCCGCGTCGATGAATGCCCCCGGCGGGCAGGCGATCCGGCCAAACTGGTGGCGGATTCCACGCGTGCGCAGCAGGCATTGGGGTGGCACGCACAGCACAGCGATCTTGACACGATCGTGCGGGATGCCTGGCATTTTTTCAGAACACGCAATCGCTAGCGCCATAAAAAAGGGCCCCGAAGGGCCCTTTTGGATGTTAGGTCTAGCTTTGGCCTGCGCTTTCCAGCGCGCTCACCAATGCACCCAGATTGTGCTGGAACATCGCCAGATAGCTGGTCGCCGGACCACCACGCTCTGACAAAGCATCCGAGAACAGACGCCCGCCGATTTTCAGACCGGTTTCCTCAGAGATCTGCTCCACCAAGGCGGGGCTGGTGATGTTTTCCACGAACAGCGCCGATGCGCCCTGCTCTTTCAAAGCGTCAATCAACGCGGCCAACTCTTGCGCCGAAGGCTCTGCCTCGGTGTCGATCCCAACAGGGGCCAGGAAGGTCAGCCCATAGGCATCCGCCAGATAGCCAAACGCATCATGCGCAGTCACGACGGTGCGACGATCCGCTGGTAGGGCGTTCAGTTTCTCGCGCGTTTGCGTGTCCAGCGCCATCAGTTCGGCCACATAGGCTTCGGCGTTAGCCTGAAAGTCATCCGCATGTGCTGGGGCGACGTCGGACAGAACGGCCGCAATGTTCTGCACATAGGTGACACCGTTCAGCAAAGAGTTCCAAGCGTGCGGGTCAACTTCGCCTTCTACCATGACCGGCGTGATCCCGGCGGTCGCAATATTGACAGAGCCCTCGGTTCCAGATTCCGCAATCAGCGTGTCTGACCAAGTTTCAAACCCCATCCCATTCACAAAGATCACATCGGCCTGTGCAACCGCACGCGCATCGGCCACAGAAGGTGTATAGACATGCGCGTCCGCATCAGGGCCTACGATGGTCGTGACGTCGGCATAGCTACCGGCAACCTGTTCTACCATGTCTCCGAGAATAGAGAAGCTGGCAACAATCTTCAGCTCGTCAGCGGCCGCTGGCAAAGCCATCATCGCAAGAGACACAGAGGCAACGCCTGTGCGGATTGATTTAAGAACGGTCATGCTTTCCTCATTAATACAGCACTAGGGGTCTAGGGGGGTGTCCAGATCGGACGGGGTTCGCGCCTTTGGGCCAAATCCCAAAGGTGCACAAACTACGGAAATCAAAAAGATGACACCGGCCACCAGCACAATGGCCGGGCCAGACGGTGTATCCGCAAAGATGAAAGACAGGGTCAGGCCAATCCAGCAGCTCAAAAGGGAAAAGACAAAGCCCAGGATCAATTGCCCGGTGATGGTTGCCGCCCAATACCGCGCCGCTGTGGCTGGCAGGATCATCAAGCCAACCGCCATCAGGGTGCCAAGCGTTTTGAACGCCGCAAGCAGGTTCAGCACCAAAAGCAACATAAAGCCCTGCTCGACAATCCAGGGATAGCGCGCGCGGGCTTCAAAAAAGACCGGGTCGCAGGTGCTGACGATCAGCGGGCGCAACAGAACCGCGAAGGTTAACAGAGTAACTGTGGCTACGCCCCCAACCAGCAGCATCGAGGCATCATCGATCCCAAGGATAGAGCCGAACAAAAAGCTTTTGAGTGGCACAGCCGAGCCAGCGGCGGACAGAATGAAAATACCGGCCGCCAGCGCAATAAGGTACAGAGAGGCCAAGCTTGCATCACTGCGCAAAATGGTTTTGCGCGCGAGAAACGCTGTGAGGATCGCCACCCCAACGCCGGCAATCAACCCACCCAACAAGAGCGACACGACAGACAGACCCCCGACGACAAAGCCAATGACCACGCCGGGGGTAATCGCATGGGCCATGGCTTCGCCCGCCAAAGACAGGCGTCGCAGAACCAAGAAGGCTCCGACAGGGGCCACGGATGCCGACAGAACCGTCGTCGCCACAAAAGCCCGTTGCATGAAAGCAAAGCTGAACATCTCGGCGAGAAAATCAAACATGGTCTGCCCCCGATGCGCTTTGCATCGTGGCACGGCGGAACATCCAGTCGGCCTGACTTTCCGACATATAGTTCTGGCGCACCAGATTTGTGGGGGTCAGAACGTCGTTCACTGGCCCATGGGTGGCCGCGCCTCCGCCCAGCAACAGCGCATGGGTGCAATGATCCAGCACCGATGACAGATCATGCACGACCAGAACAACCGCACGCCCTTCGTTGCGCCAACGGCCTATGATGCCCAGCAGATGCGCTTCCGTCTGTTGATCGACCGCGGCAAACGGCTCGTCCAGAATGATCAATGGCGCATCCTGCAAGATGACCCGCGCAAAAAGGGTGCGCTGCAACTGACCGCCGGACAACGTGTGAATTGGCTGATCGGCGATTTTCAAAACACCCGCCTCGTCCAGCGCAGCAGCGACGCGCAGCTTGCCAGCCTTGTCCAGACGTCGGCGCATCCCAAAGCCGCCCCATGCCCCCATCGCGGCCAGATCGCGCACGCGGATCGGAAACAGGCTGTCAAACTCTGACATCTGCGCCAGATAGCCGATTTCCTTTGGTCGACCTGACGGCCATTGCACAGACCCAGCAAGCGGCGGCAGCAGGTTCAGCATCATTTTCACGAAGGTGCTTTTGCCCGCGCCATTTGCGCCCAGAACCGCCAGAGTCATGCCGGGTTGGATTTGAAACGACAGGTTTGTGCAAAGCACTTTGCCGGGATAGCCGAGAGAGACCTCCCGGACGTCACAAACGGTCTGCATCAGAGCACGGTAAAAATCGCGACCCAGAGGACAGCGGCGAAGACCAGAGCACCCAGAACCAGCCCAAGCGTGCTGAACTCGGTCAGGCACCAGCTGCGTCCGGCAGAGCCTTTACCGATGGGTGCAGCCCAAGAGGTTTCGGTCTCTGTCTCGCTCATGTTGGACAAATAGCTCATGCTGACCTCCGAAAGAACGGGGGGCAGTTGGACCCAAAATCTGTGTCGACGACGCTCGTCTGATACATGTTGCCTCCTCCAGGACACCCCGCCTGGGCTAGAAATTACACTGGATGGCAGGTCTCCTGACTTGCGGGTCGCTGCTCTCCCGATCCTTCCCAGGCCTAGGCCCAGTGGATGTCTTCGGGATCGCTCGCCGCCTACAGTTGCGGGGGCAGTCACGGAATTGGCACCAAGGCACCGCACCGTGTTCCTTTTTCAGTTCACAGCACTAAGTACTATGAACACCATCAATTGCCCTGTCGCACAGCTGGCGCGATGAGTCTAATGATTTTTGAGATTTCTTCTCGCGGGTTCCGACCAGAGATCTTGCGATCAAATCCCTGAATTCGTTTGCGCCGCAGCGGCAAAGTAATAGGCGATGGCCTGTGTCCGGTTCTTGACCGACAGCTTTTCATAGATGTTAGACAGGTGAAATTTCACAGTATTTGGCGACACACCAATGCTTTTCGAAATTTCGCGGTTGGTTTGCCCCGTCGCCAAGGCATCCAGTATCGCGCGCTCTTTTTTGGACAGGCTGCTGATCGGATCCTGATTCATTTTCCGTACGTCAACGAATGGAAAGACCATCTTGCCCCGTGCCACCTCTGCGCAAGTGTCCAACAGATTCTCCACCGCACTGGACCGCGACACGAATCCTGCGGCGCCAACCTCCATCGCGCGCAGGGGGGTGTCGTTGGTGACATCGCCGTAAATCACGATCTTTGGCGCGCGCTCTTGCTGGCGCAGAACCTCGATCAAGCGCGGCGCGCCCAGCACTGGCAGCGACCAATCCAGCACAGCAACCGCAACGGGAACCCGCATCGCCATGCCCAAAAACCCCTCGGCCGTGGCGGCGGTTGCAACCAGCGAAAACCGTTGATCGCGTTCAAAAATTTCTGACATGGCCGACAAAACCAACGGATTTCCATCAGCCAACATGATGTCCACAGGGTGGTTTGCGGTCGTTTGCATTTTGTCATCTCCAATTCAAAAACCTACCCATATTGGTAGGTCTTATTTGGGTATACCATAGTATTTCCACCGTTTCGGGTAGTTATTTACCAACCCAAATAGATACCCAAATCTGTAGTTATGAATATTGCGCAATTGTCGAAATACAAGTTTTTTCTGCAGATCGAATGCGCAACCACAGCGCGACACTCTCGTAAAGGGCCTCACATGACCGCGCTCCTGTACCCACCGCTTGAAATACCCGAAACCCTTGCCGCAGGTCCGGGGCCAGGCAATACCGACGCCCGCGTTCTGGCAGCCTTTGCCCGCGCCGGAGTTGCAGACCACATGCAGGCCGACGTGCTGCGGGGCATGGTCGAATGCAAACATATGCTGCGCCAGATTTGGGGCACGGCGAACACATATACCTTTGCCGTCGCAGGCACAGGTTGGAGCGCGCTGGACACGATGTTCTCGGCCGTCATGCCTGGGGACACAGTGGTTGCCTTTGCCAACGGCACATTCTCGGGCATCGACGCGCTGGCCCTGCGCATCAAAGCGGCGACCCCGCAGGAACATGCCGCCAACCCCATGGATCCCGACGCCGCAAGTGTGACCGTCGTCAATGTCCCACACGGCCAATCCGTGAAAGGCGATCAAATCGAGGCTGCATTGGCCGCGCACAAACCCAAATGGGCTTTCATGGCGCATTGGGAAACCGGGTCAGGCCGGATGAACGACCTGAAGGGCTTTTCTGATGCCTGCGTGAAACACGGCGTCATGGGGTTAATCGATGCGGTGTCCTCGCTAGGCGTCGAAGACTTTTCGATCGACGACTATCCCGGCATCGCGGGCTGGGCATCGTGCCCGCAAAAGGGCCTGTGCTGCCTGCCCCTGACCTACGCCCCTGTCAGCTTCAGCGATGCCTATATCGAAAGCCTCAAGGCCTCGGGTGCCTATTCCTTTGTGCACAACCCGATCTTCGAGGCGCGCCACTGGGCCATCGTCGATGGCCAAGATGTTGAAAAAGGCAGCTATCACCGCACGCATTCCGGCTATGCCGTTGCAGCCTTTCACGAAAGCCTGCGCCTGACCCTGCAAGAGACTTTGGCCGTCCGTGCCGCCAAGTACCGCCGTTTTGAGGCCATGTTGCGCGACGCCGTCACCGCGATGGGGTGCGAGGTTACATCGGACATGACCAGCCTCGTGGTGCTGAACCTGCCTGCTTCGCTTGCGGGGCGTGAGATGGATCTGGTTCAAGCCTGCCGCGCAGACGGGTTCGGCATCTGGCCCACCCTGTCTGCACCAGTGCAGGTGCGCATCGGCATTCTGAACCAACTTTCCGAAGCAGCCGTGCATGACATTGTCAGCCGGTTTGCCGCCGCGCTGCGCAAGATGGGCGCAACGCTTGATCAATCCGCAATCGACTCCGCGCTCTCGCTCGAAGCCGCCTGACTGTCCAGTCTACAAGGAGACCACCATGGACATCCACGAATACCAAGCCAAGGAAATCCTCTCGAATTTCGGGGTCAAAGTTCCGGCTGGTGCCCTGGCCTATAGCCCCGAACAGGCCGCCTACCGCGCGCGCGAACTGGGCGGTGACAAATGGATCATCAAGGCTCAGGTCCACGCCGGCGGGCGCGGCAAGGCGGGCGGCGTTCAGCTGTGCACGTCCGACGAAGACATCTATTCCGCCTGTGAAAGCATGTTCGGACGCAAACTGGTCACGCATCAGACCGGACCCGAAGGCAAAGGCATTTACCGCGTCTATGTCGAAGCCGCTGTGCCCATTGACCGCGAGATCTATCTGGGGTTCGTGATGGACCGCTCAACCCAGCGCATCATGATCGTGGCCTCTTCTGAGGGCGGTATGGAAATCGAAGAGATTGCCGAAAAACGCCCTGACAGCATCGTGCGTTCAACGATTGAGCCAGCGGTTGGTCTGCAAGACTTTCAAGCGCGCGAAATCGCTTTTGCACTTGGCATTCCCTCTACACTGACTCAGCAGATGGTCAGAACCCTGCAGGGGTGCTACGCGGCCTTCCGTGACTCGGACGCGACCATGGTTGAAATCAACCCGCTGGTTGTCACCACCGACGACCGCGTTCTGGCGCTGGACGCAAAGATGAGCTTTGACGACAACGCCCTCTTCCGTCGTCCCGAGATCTCTGAACTGCGCGACAAAAGCCAAGAAGATCCACGCGAAAGCCGCGCCGCGGACCGTGGGCTGGCCTATGTGGGTTTGGACGGCAACATAGGCTGTATCGTGAACGGCGCAGGTCTGGCCATGGCGACCATGGACACGATCAAGCTCGCTGGAGGCGATCCGGCAAACTTCCTGGACATCGGCGGCGGTGCCTCTCCTGAGCGGGTGTCAAAAGCCTTTCGTCTGGTGCTGTCTGACAAGAATGTTCAGGCGGTGTTGGTCAACATATTTGCCGGGATCAACCGCTGTGACTGGGTTGCCGAGGGCGTCGTGCAGGTCCTGCGCGAGCTCAACCTGGAAATTCCGGTTGTCGTACGACTGGCTGGCACAAACGTCGAGGAAGGTCAGAAAATCCTCGCTCAATCCGGCCTGCCCGTCATCCGCGCAAACACATTGATGGAGGCCGCCGAGCGTGTGGTTTCCGCTTGGAAACACGACGCTGTTGCGTCC
>NZ_CAXREH010000065.1:0-5269 GCF_964229375.1 Cognatishimia sp. | reverse complement strand
GGCGCCACCTTCGCCGAACATCCGCTTTGGTCCAAGGTCATCCTCGAAACGGACGACGCGGGCGGCTCTGTCACCCGCCGGACCGGCCCCAACGGGGAGGTGGTTGAACTGCGCCCGACGGTCGCGCGCGCGCCCTTCCATTTCGATGGGGAGGATTTGCAATGATTGGCACCTATGTCACTGACCCGCGGGTGCAGGCCTTTGCCAGCGTCTTTCACTTTGGCTGTCTGGGTGAAGAAAAGACCCAAGCGGACGTGATTTCAGAGGCGGCCAAGCTGCGGCGCTCCGGCCTGAATATAGAGGCGTTTGACTGCGAGGCCAGCATGCTACCCGCCGCCCGCGACATTTTGGGCGGTTACGCCAAACTGCACGTTCCAATCGCCTATCCGGCAGGAAACGCGACGTTGAAGCAAAAGCTGTACCAGCTGGAATATCTGCTGGGTCAGGGGATCGACGACAGTTGCTATTGTCTGGATTATTCCAATCTGCTCGAGGGCGATTGGGAGGCCGTCACTGCCGAAACCCGGCAGGTCATGGACCTGTGCCGCGACCGCCTTCCCATGGCGATGGTCATTCAAGCGACCCTGCTGGATGACCGTCAGATCGTCGCCGCCTGCGAGGCGATCCTGCAGGGCGGGGCGAACCGGGTGAAGATGAACACCGGCTATGGCTGGGGGACGTCACTGGAGGAGGTGGATCTGGTGCATCGCCACTTCAACGGGCGTATCGACATTCACCCTTCGGGCAATGTGCGCACACTCGAACAGGTCGACTACTTTCTGTCGCGTGGCGTCAGTATCGTGCATTCGGCCTCTGTCTTTGAAATCATCGCGGCCTATGCGCAGCGCCTTGGTTTGACATCACCTGCCGAAGGGGGCGCGTCATGATCCCGCACAAGAGTATCATCGCTGCCAGCCTGCATCTGGAACCCAATCGCGCCGCAATCTTGCGCGACATCCACCGGGCTGCCGCGCGTGGCATCCGGCATGTTGTGGTGAACGAAAACATGGTCGCGCTGGCGATGGCCGAAGTGCAAAGCGCCAATCTGGATGTTAGTGTCTCGGGCATCGTCGGATATCCGATCGGGCAATGGATGTGGCCCGCCAAGAAAGTCGCGCTTGATGAATTGTCGCAGATTCAGAACGGGCCGCTGGCGGTCATGCATGGGGTTGGGCCATGGCTCGACAGCACGGATCAGTCGGCCGCAGAACTGAAGGGCATTGCCGATCTGAACGGCGCGGTTTGGGTAATGACGTCCCTCTCGGCAATCCCCGAAGAACGCCTGAAGGCCCTTGCCGATGACGTGGCGCACTGCGGTGCGGAGGTGCTGATACTGTCAAATGGTGTGGCGGCGTCTGGTCTACCATTGCCCGACGCGAAGCAAATTAGCGCGCTGGCCCAGCATGCAGGAGGACGGTTTGCGTTGGCTTCGATGGCACCAGCGGGCACACCTGCGGAGACGATTGCGACATGGCTCAAGGCGGGTGCAGACACGGTACTTTGCACAGACTTCTGGGATTTAAGCGCGTCCGCCTCTGACACCGGGAAGGAAAGCTCATGAGCGATTTTCTGATTGGCATAGATATCGGCACCACCGGCGTGAAAGTGGCGATGTTTGCCACCGACGGACAGCTGGTGGCCTCGGCTTATCACACCCATGATACGACCTATCCCGCGCCCGACCATGTCGAGCAACGCCCGCAGGATTGGGTCGACGGCACGCTTGCCGGCCTGCGCGACGTGATGCGCAACAGCGGTGTCGACGCGGCGCGCGTTGCGGGCGTGTCGTTTTCCGGTCAGATGATGGGCCAGGTGCCAATCTCTGCCTCCGGCGAGCTTTTGGTCGACAGCATTCCGATCTGGGCCGATCAACGCGCCAAACCGCAGGCCGCGCGTTTCCTCAACGACTTTGGGGGACACGAGACCTATTATGACATCACCTTTCAGGGGCATCCGGTCCATATGACATCCGCCTTTCGGATGATGTGGTTTGCCGAGCACCAGCCCGACTTGTTTGCAAAGGCCGCAAAGTGGCTGCACGCAAAGGAGTTTGTGTTGTTCCGCCTTACGGGAGCGTTGGCGACGGACCCTACCGACCAGTGTCTTGGTGGCGCTTTCGATCTGCGGGCCGGAAGGCACAGTGCTGCTGTGCTGGATTGCGCCGGTCTAGAGTCGGGACTGTTTCCCGAGATGATCGAAAGCACGGAGATCGCAGGACAAATCACGGCGCAGATAGGCGAGGCGACGGGGCTTAGAGCAGGGACACCCGTGGCCGTCGGTGCGGGCGATGGTCCATGCGCTGCGGCGGGTTCAGCTGCCTTGGCCGAAGGTGACGCCTATTTCTATCTTGGGTCTGCGCTTTGGGGCGGCACCATCGAGACCAAACCGTTCGGCGATTTCGAGTCGCGGATGATCTGCTATCGGCATCTGGTGCCGGAGCTGTACCACAGTCAATATGTCAGCTTCACGGGGGCGATCGGTCAGCAGTGGATCGTCGAAAACGCCTATAGTGAACTCAGCGGCGGTGAGGCCTTTGACACCGCACTGGCCGAAGCGTCGAAGCTGAATGAAGACGAGATGCTACCGGTGTTCCTGCCGTTTCTGCGACCCGGCGGCGCCCCCCATCAGCATAGCAATGCCTCGGGTGTTTTCCATGGGCTTCGCATCGAACACAACCGCGCGCATCTTTACAAGGCCGTGGTAATGGGGATCGCCCAGTCCCTGCAAGTGCTCTACGATGATGTGACTCGCGTAACCGGTCGCCAGATCGATGCGCTGACAATTGTCGGTGGTGGAGCGCGCAACCCGATGATGATGCAGGCCATTGCTAGCGGTCTTGGTATACCGGTTCAACTTTTGTCCAATCAGGAGTCAAACTGCCTGGCTGCGGCCCTCTGCGCGGGTCTTGGCGTCGGGATTTGGCCTGATGCGATGGCAGCCAAGGACAGCGGCATCTTCCACCGACACGCAAGCTTCCAACCTGACCCTGCCAAGCGCGATGAGCTTGCCGCAGCACAGGCCAAATTCAAAGCCTCTATGCAACTTGCCAAACAACTCTGGAGCCTCGAATGAGCGACCACCCAAACAATAGCTTCCCGAACGCCACGGATCACAAGGGTAGGGTCTATGTCGTCACCGGGTCTGCTTCTGGAATTGGACGTCGCACCGCCGAGCTTTTGGCGGCTGAAGGCGCTCGGCTGGTCCTGGCCGATATATCAGAGGGTGTGCGGGATGTCGCCAAAGGACTGGGCGCCCAGTCGGTCGTCGGCGATATGTCGCGCTCGGAGATCTGCGAAAACGCCGTGCAGTCCGGATTGGAGGCTTACGGTCGGATCGACGGTGCGGTGATCGCGGCAGGCGTGGTGAACTCCAAATCCATCCACGACACGCAAGAGGCCGACTTTCGGCGCGTGATGGATATCAACCTCATGGCGCCGTTTCTTTTGACAAAGGCATTGATTCCTCACATGCGGCAGTCGGAGCGCGACGCGTCTTTCGTGTTCATCGGATCGAAAGATGCCTTCGACGTTGTGCCGGGGCTTGTGGCCTATTCCATCTCCAAGGCTGCTTTGGTGCAGCTGTCAAAAACCGTCGCCATTGAAGAAGGCCCGCATGGCATAAGGTCCAACATTG
This sequence comes from Cognatishimia sp., assembly GCF_964229375.1. Lineage (GTDB taxonomy): Bacteria > Pseudomonadota > Alphaproteobacteria > Rhodobacterales > Rhodobacteraceae > Cognatishimia. The sequence continues at coordinate 1,636 of NZ_CAXREH010000065.1, read as the reverse complement.
TGCACCCGGACGTGGTTATCGAGGGGTCGAGCCTCTGGAACGACACCCTCCGACAGAACCGCGCGGCGAAACACGGCGTCGCGCCAGATGAGCTGGCCGACCATTACAAGGCACGAAACGCCCTCGGTGTGGCGCTAAGCACCGATGACATGGCTTACGCGGTATCGTTTCTGCTGTCCGCTCGTGCCCGCGCGATTTCAGGTGCGGTCTTGAGTGTCGATGGTGGTTATGGCCCGGCTTTTGCAAGATAGGCCGTGATGTCGACCCTTTCGGTGCCGGTATGACGTGAAGATCATTGCACGCGGGGTGGGACTAAAGAGTTCCGTTTCAACAGCAACTTAAGTACAGCGGACATTGGCGCGAAGTGCAGCATATGTCACTCTAGGCTCCAACCCGGCATTAGCTGCAGATTGCACGAACGTCCGCTCCATCAAAAACAGGCCCGGGTCATGCTTCTTTGAGGGCGAGGCATCAGCGATCAATCGAACATGTGTCACACTGTTTCCCCCAAGCCTCCCCCGCCAGAAAACTCAGATCGTAAAGGCTGACCGCTTACGCCTCGCGTCCGCAGGTCAGCCGCTTCAGCACCTCCGGCGCGAGATAGGCCAATCGCAACTGGCGGCTGACATGGCGCTCAGCCAACCCGACGGCCTCAGCCAATTCCTGGATAGTGGCAAACTCGCCTGCCTCCATGCGCCGCCGCCATCCCCATGCCCGGCCGATGGCGCGCAGGATGTGCGGATCCTGCGCCTGATCCTCGCTGGGGCGGTAGTCGGCGGGCGGCATGATCTTCGGCCTCCCATTCTTCTTGCGCACCTTCAGCGGGATCAGCACGCGGATCGTGTCATTAGGCTTGATCATTCCGCCGCCTCCATCTGGCGCGGTGTGACCATTTCGCGGATCACGCCTGTGATCCCTTCGCGCCTGATATCGACCTCAAGCCCCGCGGCGGTGACGGTAACGCGCCGCACCCGAAGCTGGATGATGCGGGCCTGCTCTGCCGGGAAGAGTTGCGACCAGAGTGCGTTTAACTCGTGTAGGGCTGCGATGGCGTCGGCTTCCGAAACTGCGCCCTGTTCCTTTTTCAAGGCCACGAGCATCTGGGTCTTGTCAGAATAAACCACCATGCCCGACATCGTGCTGACTATTAGCTTCTGTGCCCTGCCCAATCCTGTATTCTGCCGCTGCTGTAAAACCAGCCCTGAGATCATCCAACATGCAGTCATGGTCAATGTGAGATTTCCGCTCTCACTGAGAAATGTAGAAAACTTACTTAATTAAGTTGGTGTGTATTCGCTATCTATGAATAAATTAGATAATGATGGATAAGGGTCTGCTCTCAACTTACATTTTAAATTGAGATAGATCTAATGATCTCTGCAAATCTAAACTGTTTTTTGCAATGTCGGTATTTGAGTAAATCCTGCTCCCGCAACCAAAATTAAGAAAACAAATACAATTACTTAATAGCGTAACGGCTTAACGTCTCATCAAGCGCCCCGGAAATATTGCCGCGTTCGTTGCTACGCTAGAATAACGTATGACGTTTAATGAGGACTAAGCTGGGTCTGTTATCAAATACTGATGCTTGCGCTCGTTAGTCTGACAACACTTTTCAGGCCTTTCTACTTCGTAT
>NZ_CAXREH010000064.1:0-8759 GCF_964229375.1 Cognatishimia sp. | reverse complement strand
CCGCCATCACACAGATTTCCGCCTAAAATTCACCAAGCGACCGCCGTGACGCTGGCACGAAGCGGCCTGTCGCTCTATGGTCGCGTCAACAAGACGAAACAAAGCCCGAGTAGACCCACGATATGGCCACTGCAACGCTCTCAATCGACCTTACGGCGCTGACCAACAACTGGCGCGCTCTGGATGCAATGACAAGCTGCGAAACGGCTGCGGTCGTCAAGGCTGACGGCTATGGGTTGGGTGCTGATCGCGTTGCGCGCACACTGGCCAATGCCGGAGCCCGCACCTTTTTCGTTGCCGCAACAGAGGAAGCCGCCTCGCTCAGACAGGCGCTTGGGCCGGGTCCGGTCATCAACATTTTCTCAGGCCATATGGCGGGCGATACCGACATGATCGCCGACTTGCACCTGACGCCCATGTTAAATTCCATCGATCAGATGCTGCGCCATGTCGAAGCCCTGCCCGACCATCCCTTTGGCCTTCAGCTGGACACGGGCATGAACCGCCTTGGGATGGAGCCGGGCGAATGGGCGGCCCTGCGTGAGCTGGCAGAGCCACAGAACCCCACGCTTGTGATGTCGCATCTTGCTTGCGCAGACGAGCCTGATCACCCGATGAACCCGCACCAGCTTCAGTCGTTTCTCGCCATGACCGAGGGGATGAACACCCCCAAAAGCCTTTCCGCGACAGGGGGAATCCTGCTGGGTCCGGACTATCACTTTGACATGACCCGCCCCGGCGTCGGGCTATATGGCGGGCAACCTTTTGCACAGGCCGAACCGGTGGCACATGTGTCGATCCCGGTCATTCAGGTCCGCGATGTCGCCAAGGAGGAGAGCGTCGGCTATGGCAACACATGGATAGCAGAGCGTGACAGTCGCATCGCAACCGTGGCGGCGGGATATGCCGACGGTCTGATCCGCGCGATGGGTCAGAATATGAACCTGTTTCACGGCTCGACCGCCTGTCCGGTGGTCGGCCGCATTTCGATGGACATGATTGGCGTTGACGTCACACATCTGGGCGAAGACCCACGCGAGCTGGATATTCTGACCGAAGATCAAACGGTTGACGATCTTGCAGCCGCCGCGGGCACCATCGGATATGAAATCCTCACCTCTCTTGGCGCACGCTATCAACGGCGGTACAGCACATGACTTTGCTTGCCCCGCTGCGCGTACTTGGACAGCTCACTCTCGCGGTTCTGACCACAATCGGTCAGGTCACAATCTTTGCTGCGCAGGGCATCAGCCACATCTTTCGCCCGCCATTCTACTTTCGGGAATTCCTCAATGCGCTGCTACAAATCGGCTGGCTCTCGCTGCCTGTCGTGGGCCTAACCGCCTTCTTCACGGGCGGTGCGCTTGCGCTGCAGATCTATGCCGGCGGCGCCCGCTTCTCGGCCGAAGCCGTTGTGCCGCAGATCGTCGCCATCGGCATGGTGCGCGAACTGGGTCCGGTTCTGGTCGGCCTGATGATCGCAGCCCGCGTCACAAGCTCGATTGCCGCAGAAATCGCGACGATGAAAGTGACCGAACAGATCGACGCCCTCGTCACGCTTTCGACCCATCCCATGAAGTACCTCACCGCGCCACGCGTGCTGGCAGCCCTGATTGTCGTGCCATTGCTGGTCGGTATCGGCGACATCATCGGCATCTATGGTGGCTTTGTCGTGGGCACCAGTCAGCTTGGCTTTAACCCGGCGAGTTACATTAAGAACACCGTCGACTTCCTTGAATTGGCTGACATAATCAGCTCTCTCATCAAAGGATGCGTCTTTGGCGGCATCGCGGCCACCATGGGATGCTACTTTGGCATGAACTCTGGACGCGGCGCACAGGGCGTTGGCGAAGCGACGAAATCCTCTGTCCAGGCCGCAGCCGTTCTGATCCTGGCCGCCAACTTTATTCTGACCTCGGTGTTCTTCAGCCAATGATTACGCTTGAAAATGTCCATAAATCCTTCGGCCCCAAACATGTCCTGCGCGGCGTGAACCTGACCGTTCCCAAGGGCGAGAGCATGGTGATCATTGGCGGCTCTGGCACCGGCAAGTCCGTCTCGATCAAAAGCGTGCTCGGCCTGGTCACACCCGACAAAGGCAAGATCATCGTCGATGGCGAAGACGTCACCCACGCAGGCATCGGGGCCGACCGCGACGCCTTTCTGGCGCGCTTTGGCATGTTGTTTCAGGGCGGCGCGCTGTTTGACAGTTTGACGGTCTGGCAGAATGTCGCCTTCCGCCTGCTGCGCGGCACGCTAAAACGCCCCAAGGCCGAGGCCCGCGAGATCGCGATCGAAAAGCTGCGGCGCGTAGGTCTGACACCGGATGTGGCCGACCTGTTCCCGTCCGAACTCTCAGGTGGTATGCAGAAACGCGTAGGCCTGGCCCGCGCCATTGCTGCCGATCCTGAGATCATCTTTTTTGATGAACCCACAACGGGTCTCGATCCGATTATGTCGGGCGTTATCAACGATCTGATCCGAGAGATCGTGGTCGAAATGGGCGCAACCGCGATGACCATCACCCACGACATGACAAGCGTACGCGCCATTGCCGACAAAGTCGCCATGCTACATGATGGCGTCATTCAATGGACGGGCCCCGTGGCCGAAATGGACACCAGCGGCGATCCCTATCTAGAGCAATTCATTACCGGCAGCGCCGAAGGACCAATCGAAGCGGTGCGTTGATAAAGGAGACCAGTATGAAGGACGTTCTTCAAAAACAGATTATCGACCCGCTAGAAGAAGCGGTCGAAAACGAAGAAGTTTCAATACGGGTCATGCACAGAATAAAAGGCCTGCTGCCGTCGATCACCGACAGCGCACGGCAAGAGGTCGAAGAGATTCTCGAGGCCTTTCTGGACGCTGATGAATGTGGTGAATCGGAACGTGCGCTGGAAGAGATGCAGAAAATGCTCGGCTATCTCGAAGGCTATCTGCTTCTGATGCCCGACAGCTAGAGCCGGTCCAAGACCCACGCACATGCTCCGCTACGCCAATCTCGCCCTCCTCATCCTCGTCCCAATCAGCTGGTTCGCACCGCTAATGCGCGCAGGCCTGCTGCCGATCTTTGGCCTCTCGGAGATCTCTATCATTTCGGGCCTGCAAAGCCTCTGGCAGACCGACATCATTCTGGCCCTTTTGGTCACAGCATTCGCGATCTTTGCACCGCTGATGAAAACCATTGGCCTCGCGCTCATCCATTTCCGGCTGATGCGGCGCAAAGCCCTGCCCGCCCTCACCATCCTTGGCAAACTGGCCATGGCCGATGTGTTCCTGATCGCGCTCTATATCACCGTCGTCAAAGGCATCGGTGTCGCCACCATCGAAACCGCATGGGGCCTTTATCTGTTCACCGGCTGCATTCTTGCGTCGCTTGCCATCAGCCATTTGACAGACCGGCCAAAACCCTGAACAAAGCGCGCCATGTCACCTGATCTGCTTATCACATTCTTTCCGCTGGTCGTCGCACTGGCGGCCTACCCGCGTGGCCGACACGGCGAAAAGGCCGGCCGCCTTTCAACGCTGGCGTTGATCTTTGCCTGCTGCGCGGTCAGCGCGCATATCTTCGTCACCCGTCAAGCCGCAGGCGCCAGCCCGCTTTTGCTGCTCACCAACGCAGCCTGTGTGTTGCTCACCCTGTTTTTTGCCGCCCGCGTCGCGCGCCTAGAAGGGCTGCGCTGGTATGACGGGGGCGTGCTGCTTTATGCAGGCCTAACCGCCTATCTGACCGCCTGATCTTTCTCTTGCTCAAAATATACCCGCCGGAGGCATCCGAGCCTATCCGCAATTGACCACGTCGAAATTTGGGGTAAAACGAGAACATGGCAAAGAGCAAAACCACTTTCTCCTGTACCGCCTGCGGGTCGGTTTTCACGAAATGGTCCGGAAAATGTGACGGATGCGGCGAATGGAACACCATTGTCGAAGACACGCCAATTTCCGCCGGTCCCTCCAGCGCGACGCTTGGCGGCTCTAAGGGCAAATCCATAACCCTGACCGACCTGCGACACGAAGAAACCCCGCCACCGCGCACCCTTTCCGGCGTCAATGAACTGGATCGCGTGTTGGGGGGCGGTCTGGTGCCGGCCTCAGCCATTTTGGTAGGCGGGGATCCGGGGATCGGCAAATCCACCCTTCTCTTGCAGGCCGCCGCAGAGTTCGCCCGCAAAGGTCTGAAAACGATTTATGTCTCAGGCGAAGAGGCCTCGGCTCAGGTCAGAATGCGTGCGCAACGGTTAAAACTGACCGATGCGCCTGTTCAATTGGCCGCGGAAACCAATCTGCGCGATATTTTAACGACGCTGGATCAGGAAAAGCCGCAACTGGCGATCATCGACTCGATTCAAACCATGTGGAGCGACACCGTCGGTTCTGCGCCCGGGTCCGTCAGTCAGGTGCGCGCCGCCGCGCACGAGCTGACCTCTTTTGCCAAGCGCAAGAATATGGCGATTGTGATTGTGGGCCACGTCACCAAAGAAGGACAAATCGCAGGCCCGCGAGTTGTCGAGCATATGGTTGACACGGTGCTGTATTTCGAAGGCGAGCGCGGCCATCAGTTCCGTGTGCTGCGGGCGGTCAAGAACCGGTTTGGGGCAGCAGATGAGATCGGCGTGTTTGAAATGACCGGGCGTGGGCTTAGTCAGGTGACCAACCCGTCGGCGCTGTTTCTTGCCGAGCGCGGCGAGCCTGCGCCCGGGTCTGTTGTCTTTGCAGGCATCGAAGGCACGCGGCCGGTTCTGGTGGAACTTCAGGCACTGGTTGCACCCAGCCCACACGCCCAGCCAAGACGTGCGGTCGTGGGGTGGGACAACAGCCGCCTTGCGATGATCCTTGCAGTGCTTGAGGCGCGCTGTGGCATCCCGTTCACCGGGCTGGATGTCTATCTGAATGTCGCCGGCGGCATGAAAATCAGCGAACCCGCCGCCGACCTTGCCGTGGCCGCCGCCCTTATTTCCGCGCGCGAAGACAGCGCGATTCCCGCCAAAACCGCCATTTTCGGCGAAATTTCACTGTCTGGGGCGCTACGTCCGGTGTCCCAGACCGAAAATAGGTTGAAAGAAGCGTCAAAACTTGGTTTCACAACAGCCATAGCGCCAGTTGGTGGGAAAGCGGCACAGGTCGAGGGTATGTCCCAGACTCAGTTCGCGGATCTGGCGCAATTCGTTGGGGATATATTCGGGGCCGGTTAACGGACGAAAGAAGCAGGAATACTAATGGACGGCTTTACAATTATCGACGGCGTTGTCGCGGGCGTCATCATCCTTTCGGCACTTCTGGCCTATTCGCGTGGTTTCGTGCGCGAAGGCATGGCGATCCTTGGCTGGGTATTGGCTGCCGTGTTGGCGTTTGTGTTCGCGCCACAGGTCGAGCCTCTGGTCAAAGAGATCCCTGTGGTGGGTGAATATCTTGCCGACAGCTGCGAGCTCGCCGTGATCGCGGCCTTTGCTGCGGTCTTTGCCGTCGCATTGGTCGTCGTCTCGCTGTTTACGCCGCTCTTTGCCTCGATGGTGCAGCAATCCGCTCTGGGCGGCATCGATCAGGCGGTCGGTTTCATCTTTGGCGTGCTGCGCGGCATTCTTTTGGTCGCGATCGCCTTCTTTGTTTATGAAACCGTGATGGTGAACCAAAGCATCGACATGGTTGATTCCAGCCGTTCGTCTCAGGTGTTCAGCCGCATGACCCAGCAGATCGAAGATCGTGACCCTCAGCAGGCCCTTGGCTGGATCACAACCCAGTACGAACAGCTGGTCGGTTCCTGCAACTAATCGCAGCAAGACCAAGTCTATCCCGCCGGTTTACCCATCGGCGGGATATCAAAATGCAAAACCTCTTCGCGAAATCCTAGTTTTTCATAAAGGGCCACGGCGGGCGCATCCTCATTGTCGGCCTGCACAAAGCTGACCCACGCCCCGCGCTGCTGTGCAATCCTGCTGACTTCCGCGATCAACGCGGTCGCAACACCCTGACGCCTCAGCGCTTCGTCCACCGCCAGATCATAGATATAGATCTCGCTGCGCGCCTGCTCGAACTTCTCAAGCTCATAGGCCACAAGCCCGCCGCAAACATCCCCATCGTGCAGGGCAACCAAGGCCACCACATGCGGTTTGTTCAGCAAGGCTGTCAGATAGGCACCCTCTGGCGGCGTTTCGCAATAGGTGGCAGGGTCTGAAAAACAGCGCCCAAAAAGCGCGTTTAATGCCCGCGCCGCATCCATATCACCGGCCCGCAGCCGCTTGACTGTCACAGACCCCATCTCACAGACCTTTCCAGAACCAAAACTTGGCAAAAGATTTTGTCACAAAGGACAAAATGTCCATTGTTACTTTCGTGACATGTTCCGCCGAAGTCACTATAGCATGCGCAACACTCACACGGATTCGGAGCCCAGCTTGTCCTGCCACCTGCCCCGCCCTTTCAAAGACGCGCGTGTTCGGCACCTGACAGCCTCCGTCCATTCCCTTCCCTACAATGTTCGCTTGGCGCTAGACCACGCGTCACGATCCTGAACGGAGACTGCACATGTGCGGCATTCTTGGAATTTCCAACCAAAGCGATGACGTCTTTGCCGAGATCTATGACGGCCTATTGATGTTGCAGCACCGGGGCCAAGATGCTTCGGGGATGGTTACATATAACGGCGAGTTCTTCCGTGAGAGAAAAGCCAATGGTCTGGTCAAGGACGTCTTTGGCAAAAGCGACGCAGAGGTTCTGACCGGGCGCGTTGGCATCGGCCACGTCCGCTATCCGACGGCGGGATCGCTCAGCGCATCTGAGGCGCAGCCTTTCTTTGTGAATGCCCCTTACGGAATCTATCTGGTTCACAACGGCAATATCACCAACACCGCCGAACAAGGCCAGAAAGTCACCGCAAAATACAGCCGCCACCTGCGGACGACGTCTGACTCGGAAATCCTGTTGAACGTTCTGGCGGACAAGATTTTTGACAGCATCAAAGTCAACGGCAACGGCGACCCGATCCGCAACATCTTTACCGGTGTGCGGATGACGATGGAACGCGTTCAGGGGGCCTATTCCGTTATCACCATGATTGCAGGCGTCGGCCTGATGGCCTTCCGCGACCCGCGCGGCATCCGTCCGCTGTCGGTTGGCAAACGTGAGAATGCCAATGGCGTCGAAGAGTTCTGCTTCGCCTCCGAAGACGTAGCCTTTGGTATCAACGGCTTTAAAAAGATCCGCGACGTGGCCCCCGGCGAAGCCATTCTGGTGGATATGGACGGCAAGATGCACAGCGCGCAATGCGCCGAGGGAGACCTGACGCCCTGTATCTTTGAATACGTCTATCTGGCGCGTCCGGATTCTCTGCTGGATGGGATTTCTGTCTACAAAACCCAGATGCGCATGGGCCAGACGCTGGCCGAGCAGATCAAAGCGTCCGGTTTTGACATCGACCGCATCATTCCCGTGCCAGATAGCGCCCGCCCCGTGGCGCTTGAGGTGGCAAAGGCCACCGGCATCCCCTATCGCGAGGGCTTGGTAAAGAACCGTTATGTCGGCCGGACCTTCATCATGCCGGGTCAAGCAGAACGCAAGAAATCGGTGCGACGCAAGTTGAACGCCGTCCCGCTTGAGTTTGAAGGGCATAATGTTCTGCTGATCGACGACTCTATCGTGCGTGGCAACACATTGCATAAGATCGTTGAAATGTGCCGCGAGGCTGGCGCGAAAAAGGTCTATGTGGCCTCGGCCTCTCCGCCCGTGAAATTCCCGAACGTATATGGCATCGATATGCCGACACGCCACGAATTGATCGCGCATGGCCGCAGCAATGAGGAAATCTGTGCAGAGATCGGCGCTGACGGGCTGATCTATCAGAAACTGGACGACCTGATCTGGGCGGCCCATGAGGGCAACAAAGACATCGCCAACTTTGACTGCTCTTGCTTTGACGGGAAATATGTCACCGGCGTGGACGAGACCTACCTGAACCAGTTGGAACAGAGCGGGCGTGTCAGTGCCAAGATCAAAGACATGCCTGTTCCGGGCACGTCCTGGAACGCCCAGAACATCGCCTCGTAAGCCGCTATAAACACAAGAAAAGACACAGACGTCATGACCGAACAGATCGCTCTTATCACTGGTGCTTCCCGCGGCCTAGGGTTTGCCTGCGCCGAAGCGCTTGCGCCTGCCTATCACGTGGTCGCCGTCGGGCGCACGGTCGGTGGTCTCGAGGATCTGGACGACGCGATCAAAGCCAAGGGCGGCGCTGCCACTCTTGCGCCGATGGATGTCAACGAACCAGACGCCATGGCACAGCTTTGCCGTTCGCTCCATGATCGTTGGGGCAAGATTGATCTGTGGATTCATACGGCAGTCCATGCCGCCCCACTGGCTCCCGCCAGCCATATGGACCAGAAAGACTGGGCCAAGTCTGTCGCCACGAATGTCACAGCAATGGGCACGCTGATCCCGTTTGTGTCTCCGTTGCTGGGGGCTGGCTCTCAGGCGATATTCTTTGATGACGCAAGCGCGGGTCAGAAATTCTTTGGCGCCTATGGTGCCACCAAAGCTGCACAGATCGCCTTGGTCAAAAGCTGGCAGGCCGAGTGCACAAGCACCGACACGCAAGTGTCCATCCTCACGCCAAACCCGATGCCGACCAGCACACGCGCGCGCTTCGTCCCTGGCGAAGACCGCGCGGCCCTGACAGCGCCTCGCGACGAGGCTAATCGCCTTCGGACTGCGGCAGGATTGCTCTAATTCGCCGCGCGCGGCCAGCCAATGGTTGCCCGCAC
>NZ_CAXREH010000063.1:0-15995 GCF_964229375.1 Cognatishimia sp. | reverse complement strand
AGGGGTGGGTGCAAAGCGCCCGCCCCATGGGGGTCGGGTCGCGCGCTGCCCATGCAAAGCATGGGCTTTAGCTGTCCATCTTCAGCGCAGAAAGAAACGCTTCCTGCGGGATATCCACTTTGCCGAACTGACGCATCTTTTTCTTACCGGCCTTCTGCTTCTCCAGCAGTTTCTTCTTCCGGGTCGCGTCGCCGCCATAGCATTTCGCCGTCACGTCTTTGCGCAGCGCAGATAGGGTCTCGCGCGCGATGACTTTGCCGCCGATGGCCGCCTGGATCGGGATTTTAAACATGTGGCGCGGGATCAGATCCTTAAGCTTTTCACACATTGCCCTACCCCGCGCCTCGGCGCGGTCGCGGTGGACCATGGTGGAAAGCGCATCCACTGGCTCGTCATTCACCAGCACCGACATCTTCACAAGGTTGTCCTCGCGATAGCCAGTCATTTGATAGTCAAAGGACGCATAGCCCTTGGTCACCGATTTCAGACGGTCATAGAAGTCAAAGACCACCTCGTTCAGTGGCAGATCATAGACCACCATCGCGCGGCTGCCCGCATAGGTGAGATCCTCTTGGATGCCGCGACGGTCCTGACACAGCTTCAGCACGTCGCCGAGATAGTCATCGGGCACAAGGATCGTCGCCTTGATGCGTGGCTCTTCGAGGTGATCAACCTTGGACATGTCGGGCATGTCGGCGGGGTTGTGCATCTCGATCATCTCGCCGTCTTTCATATAGACGTGATAGATCACCGAGGGCGCGGTGGTGATAAGCTCGATGTTGTATTCGCGCTCGATCCGGTCGCGGACCACTTCGAGGTGCAACAGGCCAAGGAAGCCGCAGCGGAAGCCAAAGCCCAATGCGGCCGAGGTTTCCATTTCGTAAGAGAACGACGCGTCGTTCAGAGCGAGCTTGTCGATCGCGTCGCGCAGATCTTCGAATTCAGCAGAGTCGACCGGGAACAGGCCACAGAACACCACCGGCTGTGCAGGCTTAAAGCCATCCAGGGGTGTTTCCACGCCGCCCCTGTCGTTGGTGATCGTGTCGCCAACGCGGGTGTCGCGCACCTGTTTGATCGACGCGGTCAGAAAGCCCAGCTCGCCCGGCCCCAGCTGATCGACTTGTTCCATCTCGGGACGGAATACGCCGACGCGGTCCACGTGGTGCAGCGTGTTGTTGGACATAAACTTGACGCGCTGACCTTTTTTCAAGGTGCCGTCGATGATGCGCACCAGAACGATCACGCCCAGATAAGCGTCATACCAACTGTCCACCAGCATGGCTTTCAGCGGTGCGGTCTCGTCGCCCTCGCTGGGCGCAGGCAAGCGGGTGACGACGGCCTCAAGGACGTCTTCGATACCAAGCCCAGTTTTCGCGGAAATCAGGCAGGCGTCGGTGGCGTCGATGCCGATCACATCTTCGATCTGCTCTGCCACGCGCTCTGGCTCTGCGGCTGGCAGGTCAACTTTGTTGAGAACCGGCACAATTTCGTGGTCGGCTTCAATCGCTGTATAGACGTTCGCGAGGGTCTGCGCCTCGACCCCTTGAGAGGCGTCCACAACCAGCAAAGAGCCTTCAACCGCGCGCATCGAGCGGCTGACTTCATAGGCGAAATCCACGTGGCCGGGGGTGTCGATCAGGTTCAGGACATAGTCCTCACCGTCGTTGGCCTTATAGTCGATCCGAACCGTGTTGGCCTTGATCGTAATGCCCCGTTCGCGCTCGATATCCATCGAGTCCAACAGCTGTTCTTTCATGTCCCGATCCGCCACCGTATTGGTGGATTGGATCAGTCGGTCAGCCAGTGTGGATTTCCCGTGGTCGATGTGAGCAACAATAGAGAAATTGCGGATTTTCGAGAGCTTTGTCATGGCAAGGCATATGTCCCCAAATTGCGCCTTGGTCAATGGGGACCGACGATCCAGCGCGCTCAATTCTTAACGGCAGGTATACGCTTGCGCAATTTAACGTTCGGTCACTACCATAGGTTGAGGAATTGAATTGACATATGCAGAATTGGCGATCAACACTTGTGGACAGTGCGAGTGACTTTTTTATGAGTATTTTAAAAAATAAAGAAAGAGGCAACCATGTATAGACGTGTAATTTACCTCTGCAGTACCCACGATCACATGGCCGACGCGGACGTGCAAAAGCTGTATGATGTTGCATCAGAGAATGCAGCACGGGACGACCTTACCGGCCTGACGGCATATCATCGCAAATCCATGATTCACATTCGTGAGGGCGATGCGCAATTGGTGTCCAATTCAATTGTACGCGCAGAGTCCCAAGGGTGGCATTACAATTTGTCCATCGTTCAAGACGACATGTTTGAAGATCGCCTGTTTGACGATTGGAATCTCAGCTTTGTGCCAAGTTCCGCAGACGCCCTGATTGGGCGCCCGCGCCTGTTTGACCTGACGACGCTGGGCGAGCAGCCGACCATGGCGCGCGCGAAACAAGACCCTATGTTCTCGACCTTTTTCGAGGCCTTTGCCGCCGATATCGAAGACGTCAGCCTGCATTCCGCCTTTGACGGCCCAAGCTTTACGCCTCAGGTGCAATCGCAGCCAGAGTTTCTGGACGCTATTGCCGCAGGCGCAGGGCGGCAAGCGTAGAGGCGAGCGCCATCAGGGCGGCCGTGAACAGACAGAGCGTCAAGCCACCGACCTGATAGCTGACACCAGACAGCAAGGTTCCCAAGAGCCGGCCTGCGGCGTTTGACATATAGTAAAAGCCCACGTCCATCGTGACGCGTTCTTCACTGGTGAACGCCAGAATAAGATAGCTGTGCACCGAGCTGTTGATCGCAAAGACAAACCCGAACAGCAGCAGGCCGGCCACCACAATGGCCGTCAGGCCCGGTGCGTTGACCCAAACCGCCGCAGACAGCGCGAGCGGGATCAGGGTCAGCATCCCAACCCACAGGATCGCGGATCGCACAACTTCGGCGGTGTCTTTGTTCTTTGCCCGCAGGATCTGCGGCGCAAAGCCCTGAACCAGGCCATATAAAATGATCCAAAGCGCCAGAACCGTACCGATCATGAAAAATGCCGCACGATTTCCGTCATGGGTGCCGTCGGACAGAACCGAATAAAAATAGATCGGAATGCCAACGACGAACCACACATCTCGCGCGCCAAACAGGAACATTCGCGCTAGGCTCAGCCGATTGATGTTAGGATCGCTGGAAAAGACCTGACTGAACTTGGCCGACCTTTTCCCTTCGGGCAGACCAGAGGGCATAAAGATCATTGTGCCAATCAGAATAAGGGTCAGCACCGCAGCCATTGCCCAGACCGCTGTCTGAAACCCTGCGATGGCCAAAAGGCCCGCGCCCAATAGGAACCCAAAGCCTTTGACGGCGTTTTTGGACCCGGTCAGAATGGCGACCCAGCGAAACAGACCGCCGCCCTCTTTCGGGGCCAGCACCTTGACCGCCGACTTTGCGGACATTTTGGACAGGTCTTTCGCGACGCCCGACAAACCCTGCACAGACATTACAAAGACCACCGAGGCAGCGACGCTCCAGGCGGGATCAAGCTGCGAGAGTGCAACGAGTGCTGCGACCTGAATGGCAAGCCCCACATAAAGCGTGATCGTCAGCCCAAACCGCGCTGCGATCCATCCGGCCGACAGGTTGGTCACAATTCCCATGAATTCATACAGCAGGAACAGATAGGCCAGCTGCACGGGCGAGAAGCCCAGCGTGTGAAAGTGCAACAGCACCAACATCCTGAGCGCACCGTCCGTGAGCATAAAGGCCCAATAGGCCGCGGTAACAGTGATATAGGCGGCAAGCCCGTTCGTCTGCGTCATCTTTGCCTCCTCCATCCCACAGCCCTTAGCGGGCTGCGGCAATGGGTTTTCATGACGTGCCAGGCCCTTAGAGGCTGGCTGCAACCATCTTTGTGATATCCGCAAGGCGACAGACGTAGCCCCATTCATTGTCATACCAAGCATAGATTTTCACCCGACGCTTGTTGACCACCATGGTAGAGGGCGCATCGACAATTGTAGAGCGGTCGTCATCGGTGAAATCACAGCTGACAAGCGGACGATCTTCATAGCCCAGGATGCCCCGCAGCGCCCCCTGATCTGCGGCTTTCATCGCTGCGTTGACCTCTTCGACTGTGACGTCGCGCGGCACGTCAATCACGATGTCCGTCAGCGACGCGTTCAGCAAAGGTACGCGCACCGCATGGCCGTTGATGCGTCCTTCCAGCTCGGGATAGATCTGAATGATCGCTTTGGCGGACCCTGTGGTGGTCGGGATCAAAGAATTCAGCGCAGAACGCGCGCGACGTGGATCTTTGTGCGGTTTGTCGACGATGGTCTGCGTGTTGGTCACATCATGGATCGTGGTGAACGAGGCCTGCTCGATCCCAAAGTTCTCCAGCATGACTTTGACTACTGGCGCAATGCAGTTTGTCGTGCAGCTTGCCGCCGTCACGATACGCTGGTCCTGATAGATATCGTGGTTCACGCCATAAACGATATTGGCGGCCTCATCGATTTTTACCGGCGCAGAGATGACCGTTTTTTTGACGCCCGCATCAAAATAGGGCTGCAGCGTGTCCGAGGTTTTGAACTTGCCAGAGCACTCCACAACCAGATCAACACCCGCCAGCGGCAGATCGGCCGGTGCTTTTTCCCGGTGAAACGGAATTTTGTGACCGCGCACCGTGATGCTGTCATCATCAAAGCTGACATCGCCGTCCCAGCGTCCATGCACGGTATCAAACTCGATCAGCAACGCGTGCGTCGAAATCTCTCCGAACGGATCGTTGATAAAGTCGATCTGGGTACCCAGACCCATGTCAAACAGGCGGCGCAGCACCAGCTTGCCCATGCGCCCCAATCCGTTGATTGCGATTTTTGTCATGATTTTAGACCCTTAGAATAGGATTACTTTGGAAACCAACCGCGCGTGCGATTGGCAAAAGCCACAAGAGACAGCATGACCGGCACTTCCACCAGCACGCCCACAACAGTTGCCAAAGCCGCGCCCGACCCCAGACCAAACAGGCTGATCGCGACGGCGACGGCCAGCTCAAAGAAATTGGATGTGCCGATTAGGGCGCACGGGGCCGCCACGTTGAACGGAACCTTCCAGGCACGCGCTGCGCCATAGGCGACGAAAAATATGCCATAGCTTTGGATCAGCAAAGGCACAGCGATCAGCACAATGACCAGCGGCCGGTCCAGGATCACCTGCCCTTGGAAGCCAAACAGCAACACAACAGTGAACAGCAACCCCACGACCGAGGCCGGACGACATGTCTCTTTAAAGGCATCAACCGCGGCCTCTCCGCCCTTTTGCATCAGACGATTGCGCGTGATCAGACCCGCGACCAGCGGCAGCGCGACGTAAAGGATGACCGACAGGATCAGCGTTTCCCAAGGCACGGTGATGTCGCTGACGCCCAGAAGAAAGGCGACGATCGGCGCAAAGGCAAACACCATCACCACGTCATTCACGCTGACCTGCACAAGGGTATATGTCGCATCACCTCGGGTCAGGTTGGACCAGACAAAAACCATTGCCGTACAGGGCGCTGCGCCCAACAGGATCACGCCCGCAAGATAGGCCTGCGCGTCCTCTGGTGAAATCATCCCGGCAAAGACGACCTCGAAAAACAAGACCCCCAAGGCAGCCATGGTAAACGGCTTGATCAGCCAATTCACAATAAGCGTGATTACCAGCCCCTTAGGACGTTCGCCAATCTGCTTGAGCGCACCAAAGTCGACGCCCACCATCATCGGATAGACCATTGCCCAGATCAAAACCGCAACCGGCAGGTTCACCGAGGCGACCTCAAGCGCGGCCAGCGTTGCAAACAGGCCCGGAACAAGGCTGCCCAGCACCAGGCCCGCCACAATGGCCAAGGCCACCCAAAGCGACAAAAGGCGCTCGAACGTTCCAAGGCCAGCGGCCACCTGATCAGGTAAATGAGAGTCTGTCATGTGATGTTTTCTTTCGTTGCACCTTGCGGCGCGCAGGTCTGTGTAAGGCTGTCAATCAGGGGCGCGCACAGGTCAGGCTGGCCACCGCAGCAATCCTGCAGCAGATAGGCCAACAGCCCCTTCAACCCCTCCATATTGGCGACATAGCGAATGCCACGCCCCTCGCGTTGGTTGCTGATCAGACCAGCTCGCAGCAAAACAGCAAGGTTCGAAGACATCGTGTTTTGCCGCGCCCCCAAAGCATCGGCTATTTCGCCAGCCAACATGCCCGCCTGCCCCGCCTGCACAAGCAGACGAAATGCATCCAGCCGGGCTTCCTGACTGAGCGCTGCGAAGGCGGTGAGAGAGTCGGTCTTATCCATACATCAAGAAGTATCGATATATTTCACCGCGATCCACACAGTTCTATGAAGTTTTTATGAAAAAGGTGGGATGTGTCGGCCTCAGGTCCACAGGCGAACCAAATCGCTCTTACCCAAAGACGTTCAGCGGGCGATCTTCGAGCATGGCTTCCATCGAAAACAGTCCCGTCACCGTGTCCAGCTCGATGCCTGTTGTGATCCGCCGATAAACGGCATCATAGCCCGACATGCCGCGCGTGACGACCTTGAGCATATAATCCCAGTCGCCACCAATGCGGTGAAGCTCCTGAACCTCAGGGATCAGCGCCACATGTTTGCGGAATCCCTCTGCCCACTCGACCGAATGGTTTCTCGTTCGGACCATGACAAACACTGTCAGATCCAGCCCCAGCTGCGCCGCGTTCAGACGCGTCCGGGCGCCCTGTATGAAACCTGCCTCGTCCAGACGTTTTAACCGTCGCCATAGCGCATTCTGAGAAAGCCCAACCCGGTCGGCGATATCACGCTGCGATAAAGCAGCGTCCACCTGGATCACATTCAGTATGCGGCGATCAATTTCGTCTGTTTTTTCCATTTTCTCTATCAAGTGACACAAGATTGGCAGCTTGTCCAGTAAATTTGATAACATTTTCTCAAATTTTTCAGACTAAAATTGGACTAATGAGGAAATTCTTCGATCAAGTGAGTGAAAAAATGAAAAAACTTGAGATGTTTGAACACCAACTGCGCAGCGCGCCAGCCCCCGTCAATTCCATTGCGCAGGGCGAAATCGGCAAAGGGATCCACATCGAAACCCCCTTTGGCCGCAAACCTCTGATCTATGCGGATTACGTCGCCTCTGGTCGTGCGCTGCAGCAGGTCGAAGACTTCATTTTGCAGAACGTCCTGCCCTACTACGCAAACTCGCACACCGAACAGAGTCATTGTGGCGCGGCCATGACGCAGATGCGCGAAGAGGCGCGTGCTGTCATTGCAGACAAATGCGGGTCAAATCCCACAGAACACGCGGTGATCTTTGGCGGATCAGGCGCGACAACCGGTTTGAATCAGCTGGTTCACCTGTTTGACGTCAAATCAAAACCGAGCGTGGTTCTGGTTGGCCCCTATGAACACCACTCAAACCTGCTGCCATGGCGTGAGAGCGGCGCGACTGTGATCGAAATCAACGAGGCCCCCGATGGCGGCGTTGACCTCGCCGATCTGCAAGCCACGCTGCGCAACATTCCGCGCGATGTGCAGATCATAGGGGCTTTTTCAGCCGCTTCTAACGTGACTGGTGTGTGCACAGACCCTACCCCGGTGACGCAGGCCATAAAAGAGGCCGGCGGCAAGGTGGTCTGGGATTACGCCGGCGGCGGCCCCTATCTGCCGATGTCTATGGCGCCGGGTGGCGTGGCGATCGACGCGATGGTGTGCAGCCCTCACAAGTTTCTGGGCGGCCCCGGCGGATCAGGCGTGTTGATCGTGCGGCGCGATGCGGTACAGACGCAAAGCCCCTCGCGGCCCGGCGGTGGCACGGTGGTCTTTGTGAATGAAACCACCCACGACTATGTCGCGCGGCTGGAGCAACGCGAGGAAGGCGGCACACCAAATGTGATCGGCGACATCCGCGCAGCACTGGCGATGATCGTCAAGGACGTGGTCGGCAACGACGCAATTGCGCAGCGCAATCAAGAGTTGAGCGAAAGGGTTTTTCAAGCCTGGTCGAACGTGCCCGGACTGCACCTTTTGGCGCCAGAAAACCAAACCCGCCTGCCGATCTTTTCCTTCGTTCCGACGGATGCAGAGGGCGTTCGGTTTGACTACAAGGATTTCACACGTGCGCTGTCAGATCACTACGGGATTCAGGCCCGTGGCGGCTGTTCCTGTGCGGGCCCTTATGTGCATCGGCTGCTGTCCATTTCTGATGAAACATCAGCCGAGCTGCGCGCGGATCTGCTGGCGGGTGACGACAAAGACAAGCCTGGATTTGTACGCCTGAACTTCAGCTACATGATGGATGAAGAGACCGTGACGTACGTTTTAGAGGCAATTCCCGCGCTGATTTCCGCCTATCGCGCGAAAAACACGGTTGCAGCCGCCTAAGACGCTGTTAATAAGCTGGGGGAAAGTGATGAAAACAACTTTCACTATCCCCTCTACCTTCTTGAAAAAGATACAAGAATAGACTTATCCACCTGTGGATTAATTCTTGTCTATCCTTGCTCTATTATACAAATGTACAATTTCAGTTTCTCCGCAATTCACAAGTAGCCGCCCCACACCGCGCGCTGTATAAACTTGTGGAGAACGTTTCCACCTGCGAACTAATATCTTTTCCAACCACCTCTTAAGCTATTATAAATAAAGCAGAAAATACACCTTCACCCCACCAAATCACTGTGCATAACTTTACTAAAAGTCGCGCATGCCATGGCCGAAAAATTCTTTTCCGATTCTCCGCAACTCCATAAATTGTTCGAAAAATGAAACTATCAAGGATAATCACTCGATGGTGTTGGAATTTTCTGCGCTATAAGTGAAAACTTGACGCTGTAAACCAACCCCGCTGATGGTCCCTGTGATCGCGCTGATGGTATCTGAACGCACCAGTCACGGCGCGAAAATCGGGCGCATTTCGCGAAACCCGCCGCCAATACGCGCACGATGAACACAACGAACCGCGCCACGTGAGACCACCTCAACGGGGCCAGTGCACAAGTCTCGTTCATTCAGGCACATATCCAGGCATTGGCAGCCGCACAGCCCAGCCCTAGGTGTTGGTTTGAAAGGAGAGTGATCATGTCGCTTAGACCTACTTTAGAAACCCGTCAGGCCGTCCCCACAATGGAGGGCGCTGGCGTTCACCTGCACCGCGCGTTTGGCTTTCAGGATCCGTCCGAGCTGGACCCGTTTCTGCTGTTTGACGATTTCAGAAACGAGCGCCCCGAAGACTTTCAACGCGGCTTTCCGTGGCACCCGCATAGGGGGATTGAGACCATCACCTATGTGCTGTCAGGAACCGTCGATCACGCCGACAGTCTGGGCAATTCCGGCAGCCTCGGCGCGGGAGACATCCAATGGATGACCGCAGGGTCCGGGATCCTGCATCAGGAAATGCCGCACGGGAATGCCAATGGGCAAATGCATGGTTTTCAGCTTTGGGCGAACCTGCCTTCTGATCTGAAAATGACCGCGCCGCGCTATCAGGACGTCGAGTCAAAAGAGATCCCCGAGATTTTTGAGGACGACGGCACGCGTGTCAAAGTCATTGTCGGGTCGTTTTGGGGCAAGACGGGTCCGGTGGACGGCATTGCCGCTGACCCTCAGTATCTGGACATCTATGTGCCGCCCGGGGTGAAAAAGACCTTCCCGGTTGATACCTACCGTCGGGCCTTTGCCTATGTCTTTGAAGGCGCAGGTGCATTTTCGGATGCGAGCGCCCCAACGGGTGTTCTGCTGGAAAAAGAGGTCGCGGGCCAAGAGGTAAACATCCGCGACCTCTCTGGTAATCGCACTTTGATCCGGTTTGGCACCGGGGATGAGGTCACTGTTCAGGCCGGTGAGGAAGGCATCCGCTTTTTGCTGATTTCAGGAGCGCCAATTCAGGAACCCGTCGCCTGGCATGGCCCGATTGTCATGAACACGCAGGAAGAGCTGCAAAAAGCCTTCACCGAACTGCGCAACGGCACGTTTATTCAGCCAGCGCATTGAGCCCGACGTAAGGGCGGCCAGATCAGGTCGCCCTACTCTGCCAGCCCCACCGAATTGCGGACCATTCCCCAGTAAAGATCTTCGACCTCGCTGAAACTCAGCCGCCCGTCATCGCGGAACCACGTATTCAGCCCGGTCAACATGGCGATAATACCCATGGTTGCCACTTTCGTGTCGGGTATGGAAAACACGCCTTCGCGGACACCAGCCTTCAGGATCTCTTCCAAAGTCGCCTCATACTGCCGCCGCAGCGCCTCGACACCCTCGAACTGCTCAGGGCTCAGATTGCGCAGCTCCATCTAGGCGATAAAGACCGCATCAGGGCGCTCTTTGTGAAACCGGATGTGAAACCGCGCAAACGCCTCAAGCTGCTGCCCGGCGGCAGAGGGCTGCGCCGCGTCCTCCCAAGCCGCCAGAAGTTCGGTCAGGTGCGACGTCATCAGACCTGCCAAAAGTGTTTGTTTGTCAGGGGTATAGTTATAAAGCGCCCCCACCTGCACACCAACTTCGGTCGCGATCTGACGCATGGACACAGCGGCATAGCCATGCAGCGCAAACAGCCTTTGCGCGGCCTCTTGAATTTTCGGTCCGGTGATTTTGGCATGAGAGCCAGAGGTGCGCGCCAAGGGATGCCCTAACAGGAATTGAACAGTTGTTCTTATATTTAGCCAGACAAAGGAAGGCTGTCAAAACCGTTAGCCGATTGCAGCTGTGAAAGGAACAGGGTAGAGGATGCGAGAAATACACCGTCACAGGAGCCAGTTATGACCACCCCTTTGCGCCTTGGAATTGCAGGGCTTGGCACGGTTGGCGTCGGCGTCGTCAAGATCATCCGCCAGAAAGCAAACCTTCTGGCGCAAAGAACAGGTCGCCCCATTGTCATCACCGCAGTGTCTGCGCGGTCCAAAGACAAGGATCGTGGCGTAAGCCTTGATCAATACGCATGGGAAACCGACCCCGTTGCGCTGGCAAAACGTGACGATGTGGATGTGTTCATCGAACTTATCGGCGGCGACGAAGGTCCGGCCAAGGACGCAATCGAGGCAGCCATTGCGGCTGGCAAGGATGTCGTCACTGCGAACAAAGCCTTGCTGGCGCATCACGGTCAGGCCATCGCGGCAAGCGCCGAGGACAAAGGCTGTGTGGTGCGCTACGAAGCGGCCGTTGCAGGTGGCATTCCGGTGATCAAAGCGCTGACCGAAGGGCTTGCGGGCAACGATGTCTCGCGCGTCATGGGCGTGATGAACGGCACATGTAACTACATCCTGACGCGTATGCAGGACGCGGGCCTGCCCTATAACGAAGTTTTCGCCGAAGCAGACGCGCTTGGATATCTTGAGGCCGACCCGAACCTTGATGTCGGTGGCATTGATGCCGGTCACAAACTTGCGCTCTTGGCGTCCATCGCCTTTGGAACGCAGGTGAGCTTTGACAAAATGGAGCTGGAAGGCATCCAGCGCATCGCAATCGAAGACATCAACCTTGCCGCTGAAATGGGTTTCAAAATCAAGCTTCTCGGCGTCGCGCAACTGACAGGTCGTGGCCTTGAACAGCGCATGACCCCTTGCCTTGTGCCCGAAGACAGCCCACTGGGGCAGCTGAAGGGCGGCACTAATATGGTCGTGATCGAAGGCGACGCGGTCGAGCAAATTGTGCTGCGCGGTCCGGGAGCGGGCGAAGGCCCCACCGCCAGCGCGGTTGTAGGCGACATCTGCGATGTGGCGCGGGGCGTGCGTTATCCGACGTTTGGGGTACCTGCGGCAGAGCTGACCAAGGCGACTCCTGCGCACTCTAATTCTCCGGCACCATATTATCTGCGCATGTCACTGCTGGACCGCCCCGGCGCGCTGGCAAAAATCGCAACCGCATTGGGCGAAACCGGTGTATCGATTGACCGGATGCGCCAGCGTCATCACGACGGCAGTGCGGCACCGGTGTTGATTGTGACACATAAAACCCAGCGCTCTGCGGTCAACGACGCCATTGCTTTGATGCAAGACAGTGGCGTGTTGGCGTCTGATCCCGTGGCGCTGCGCATCGAAACCGTTTGAGTTAAACCCTTTCTTGTCTTGGGATTGATACACCCTTAAACCAGACCCCAGACCATCAACGAGGACGCCTTATGAGCACCCAGCCAGAATTTCACGATCGTTTGCTTTCCCTGGGCTTGGCCCGTGTTGCTGAACAGGCGGCCATTGCGTCGGCATCTCTGGTCGGCCGTGGCGATGAAAAGGCCGCAGATCAGGCCGCTGTCAACGCCATGCGCGAACAGCTTAACCTGCTGGACATCGCCGGTGTTGTCGTGATCGGCGAAGGCGAACGAGACGAAGCGCCCATGCTGTTCATTGGCGAAGAAGTTGGTACCGGAAACGGCCCGGGCGTGGACATCGCGCTGGACCCGCTTGAAGGCACGACCCTTACCGCAAAAGACATGCCAAACGCGCTGACCGTGATTGCAATGGGGCCACGCGGCTCGATGCTGCACGCGCCTGATGTCTACATGGAAAAACTGGCGATCGGGCCAGGCTATCCAGAGGGTGTTGTCACGCTGGATATGTCCCCTGCCGAGCGTGTGACCGCTCTGGCCGCGGCCAAAGGCTGTCAGCCCAAGGACATCACCGTCTGTATTCTGGAACGCCCGCGTCACGAAGCGATGATCGACGAAGTCCGCTCGACCGGCGCATCGATCCGCCTGATCACCGACGGCGACGTTGCCGGCGTTATGCACTGTGCCGAAGCCTCTACCACGGGTATCGACATGTATATGGGCGAAGGTGGCGCACCTGAAGGTGTGCTCGCAGCCGCGGCCCTGAAATGCATGGGGGGCCAGATCTATGGCCGCCTTCTGTTCCGCAACGACGACGAACGTGGCCGCGCCCATAAAGCGGGCATCACCGATTTGGATCGCATCTATGCCCGCGACGAGATGGTCACCGCCGATGTGATCTTTGCCGCAACCGGCGTGACCGGTGGATCCCTGCTGCCGCGCATCAAACGCGAACCCGGCTGGCTGGAAACCACCACTTTGCTGATGCGTTCCAAGTCCGGCTCTGTGCGGCGCATGACCTATCGCTCGCCTGTCGAGTAAACATGAGCACCGCGCTGCTTTTGATTGATATCCAGATGGGGTTTCAGAACCCCGTCTGGGGCGCGCGCAACAATCCGGCCGCAGAAGACAATGCCGCAGATTTGCTGGCCGCTTGGCGCACACAAGACTGGCCGGTATGCCACGTCAGACATGTCAGCGTCGAGCCCAACAGCCCGCTTGGCCCCGACACCGGCGGTACCGAGTTTATGGCGCAGGTTGCGCCCACGTCGGACGAGCCCATCTTTGAGAAATCGGTGAATTCAGCCTTCATCGGGACAAGTCTTGAGTCGCATCTTCGCCAGCTCTCTGTAACCGATTTGGTGGTCTGCGGCCTGACCACGCCGCATTGCGTGTCCACATCCTCGCGCATGGCGGCAAATCTTGGATTTCAGGTCACCTTGGCCCACGACGCCTGCGCAGCCTTTGAGGCCAACGCAAACGCCGGCTGGTCTGACACCGCACCGCAGATGACCGCGCAGCAGATCCACGACTCAGCGGTCAGCCACTTGCATGGCGAATTCGTCACCGCGCGCAGAACGGCGCAGATTCTGGCAGATCTTTCATGACGGCCTTTCTGGGTGTCGAGAGCTCTCTGACGGGCCGCCATTGGGTCGGCCCAAGCATAGACATCGACCGCGCCGCCGAAGCGCTCGAGCAGGCAACGACCCTGCCCCGCCCTGTCTGCCAGCTGCTGGCGCGGCGTGGTGTGGGGGCGCAAGAGGCCGAGAGCTTCTTGTCGCCTGCCCTGCGCGACTTGCTGCCCGATCCTCGCAGCCTGAAAGACATGGAACGCGCCGCGACGCGGTTTCTGGCCGGTGCCAAAGCAGGCGAGAAAATAGCTGTCTTTGCCGACTATGACGTCGATGGCGGCACGTCGGCTGCGCTGCTGGTGACGTGGCTGCGTGCAATGGGGCGGGACGCGACACTTTATGTGCCCGATCGCATCGACGAGGGCTATGGCCCAAACGAAGAGGCCATGGCGCAACTTGCCGCCGCGCATGATCTGATTGTCTGTGTTGACTGCGGAACCCTGTCACATGGCCCGATCGCCGCGGCCAAGGCTGCCGATGTTGTCGTGTTGGATCACCACCTTGGCGGTGAAACGCTGCCTGACTGCCACGCTGTGGTAAACCCGAATCGGCAGGACGAAACCGGAGACCTCGCCCATCTGTGCGCCGCGGCAGTGGTGTTTCTGATGCTGGTTGAGGTCAATCGCCAGCTTCGCGAAAGCGGCACGGCGGGGCCAGACCTTATGTCGATGCTCGATCTGGTCGCGCTGGCCACTGTCGCCGATGTCGCGCCTTTGATTGGGGTTAATCGTGCATTGGTGCGTCAGGGCCTGAAAGTCATGGCGCGTCGCGACCGGCCGGGCCTTGTCGCCCTGTCAGACATCAGCCGCATGGACACCGCGCCCAACAGCTATCATCTAGGATTTCTGCTGGGCCCTCGCGTCAACGCAGGCGGGCGCATCGGGCAAGCGGATCTGGGTGCACGGTTGTTGTCGACCCAAGACATGCACGAGGCCAAAGCGCTTGCCGAGCGCCTGGACCAGTTAAACACCGAGCGGCGCGATATCGAAGCCTCGGTTCGCGCAGCGGCGATGGATCAGGCCGAAGAACGCGGCTTAGACGCCCCCCTGGTTTGGGCGGCTGGCGAGAACTGGCATCCCGGCGTTGTCGGCATCGTGGCCTCGCGTCTGAAAGAAGCCACCAACCGTCCTGCGATTGTCATCGGGTTTGATGAAGAGGGCATCGGCAAAGGCTCTGGACGTTCGGTCAGCGGCATCGATCTGGGCGCCTCGATCCAGCGTCTGGCCGCCGAAGGTTTGTTGATGAAGGGCGGCGGACACAAAATGGCGGCAGGCCTGACTGTTGCCCGCGATAAACTAGAGCCCGCAATGGCGCGGCTGTCTGAATTGCTGGCCCAACAAGGCGCAGACCGGATCGGCCCCTCGGACCTGAAGCTTGATGGCATGTTGATGCCCGGCGCGGCCTCTATTGATCTTGTCACCCAGCTTGAGACCGCCGGCCCCTTTGGAGCCTCGGCCCCGGCGCCGCGATTTGCCTTTCCCGACGTGGAAATCCGCTTTGCCAAACGGATCGGTGACAGCCATCTGAAAATCACCTTCTCTGACGGGCTGAACGCCCGCCTTGAAGCGATTTGTTTTGGCGCCTTTGACACCGCTCTGGGGCCTGCGCTGGAAAACCACAAAGGCGCACGGTTTCATCTGGCCGGACGGCTGGACATCAACACCTGGGGTGGTCGCCAGACCGTGCAGTTGCGCCTGGAAGACGCGGCCCCTGCGTCCTAGGCCCCATGTGGATGCCTCCGGCGGGGATATTTTGGGCAAGAGAAAAACACGTATTCTTCGTGCCTTGTGTACCCAGTGAAACTGAGCGGGAATGACGGGTCGATTTTGCGCATGCGGCGGTGGTTTAAAATCGGCGCAATATTTGTCTTTGAGCGTAACTTTCCGCTTGCGCGACCAAGAGGCTTTGCATAAATACCGCCTACGCTTCGGCACGGCCCGTTCGTCTATCGGTTAGGACGCCAGGTTTTCAACCTGGAAAGAGGGGTTCGATTCCCCTACGGGCTGCCAGCTGAAGCATGTGATCGCGACGCAGACGTCGCATGTGGCCCGTTCGTCTATCGGTTAGGACGCCAGGTTTTCAACCTGGAAAGAGGGGTTCGATTCCCCTACGGGCTGCCACATCAATCTTGCTCTTCCACGC
The DNA here is from genome assembly GCF_964229375.1 of Cognatishimia sp. Taxonomy (GTDB): domain Bacteria; phylum Pseudomonadota; class Alphaproteobacteria; order Rhodobacterales; family Rhodobacteraceae; genus Cognatishimia. The sequence goes on along the minus strand of NZ_CAXREH010000063.1, from coordinate 151 downwards.
GAAACTGACGTCCAAGCCGCCCCGAGCCGATCTCTGTGTCGCCGACCCAGATCGATTTGAGACTTGAGGGGCCAACGCGAAACGCGCCTTGGGCGATCTGGTCCAGAACCTGTTGGTCAATTTCGCTGAGGTATTGATCGAAAAAGAAAAC
>NZ_CAXREH010000062.1:0-3548 GCF_964229375.1 Cognatishimia sp. | reverse complement strand
GTGATCCTTTACGGAGTGTTTCGGCCAATAGATGACTATCTGGTTGCATGGCACGGTCAGCGCCTGAAATTTGGTCATGCGTTGCAACCACTAAGAACAGAAGGCGCATCGGAACACGCAGGCACCATCCATTTTGACTATCGTAAAGTTCTAAACGGATGGCGCGCAGCCTTTCCACAGGCAAAGGTGATCCTGCGTGATTATCAAGATCTGTGCAGGTCAAGCGGTATAGTGCCTGATTTTCTGGCGCGCACGGGTTTGCCGCAGGGTCGGCATTGCGGCGCGCGCCGGATGAACGTCTCGCTGCATCCGGCTTTGTATGAGATACAGCGGCGCGGAAACCTGGAGCTGCCACCCAAGCGGGCAGCGCGACTAAGGGCCTTTTTGGTCTCGCAAACCCCATTATTGAACCTGCCCGGTCGTCGCGAGATCGAGATGTTTGGTGCTCAGCGTCGTCGCGATATCATACAACAGTTTGATCCGGTTAATCGTGCGTTGGGGGACTGGGTTGGGCGCGCTGAATTCTTCCAGGATCTGAAACGCCGAACACGCGTGCGGCCAATTCCCGAGCTTGAGGCCTTCAAGTACGCTCTTGATCGTCTGTGTGATACGCTGCCAGAGGATACGCCGCCTGACATCGTGGACTTTCTGTCCAGCCTGAATGACGAAAGATAGTCAGATGGCGGAGCGTATTGTTGTTCACATCGGGGATAGCAAAACTGGATCGACTGCGTTGCAAGTGGCTTTGCGGCAAGCCGCGCGGGACGAAAACCTGCTTTTTCCGGGCGAGGCCCTCAATCACAACGGGTTGGCCCGTGCGCTGTCGCGGCGCAAACTCAGCCATTTGTTCGAACCTCGGTTTCGCGCGGTTTGGGACGAAATTTCTGCCTCCAGCGCGCAAATCGCCGCCTTGTCGGCCGAGCTTTTTCAAGCGGTGCCTCCAAGCGATTTGCTGCGCGCCATAGAGATGTTTTGGCCCGCCCCGCGCCCGCCGATGTCTTTTCATGCCTATTGCCGCCCGCATATTTCGCGGCTGGTGGCGATGTATTCCGAGCGCATTAAAGTCGGGAAACCCGTTGGGACGATCGATGCCTATGCCGCACGCATTTGTCGGGGACGGCGGCTTGACTATGCGCCCCGGTTTGCGGAATGGGAGCGGGTGTTCGCGCCGCATTTTCATCTGCGCCCCTATCCAGCGCGCGGCGATGTGGTGGCGGATTTCTTTGCGCAAGCGCTGCCGGGCGTACCGCCGCCCGCTGGTGGCGAACGCCTGAATGCCACTCTCACGGCGGCTCAGGTCAGCCTTCTGCAACGGGTTCCGAGTTTGGCCCAGTCGATGAACATCACGCATCCCCTTTCATCGCAGACCCACCGGCTGATCTGTATGAAACTGCGACAATCCGGAGTCGGTGCCAGCTCACCCTTGCCGCGCATGTCAGCGGATTTGGTTAGGCGCGTGCAAAATCGATTTGCCGAGGATGCGCGAAAAATGGATCGTTACTTCTTTGGTGGCACGCTGTTTCAGAACGCGTTGCGAGATGCGGTGGCGTCAGATCAGCAAGACGAAATGGAACCCCTTCGCCGATCTGACATAGACAAGTTTGACACCATGGCACGCGCGATTTTGGAAGAGGCCCATGGCGATCCACAAGGCCACCACAATCGTGCACAGGAAGAGCTGCGGCGCGTGTTACCGTAGATGCAGCGCAAGGTGGCGAGCCAACTGGGAAGAAAACGCATGCCGCCCGCCGCGTTCGTTTAGATGCGAGAAATTGCGAAAATGCGAAGGCTCCAGCACGAACTGATCGTCTGAAATCAGGACAACTCGGTGCAAGTCCTGCAACCGCGAGCGCAGCGCCGCCAGATGCCCCCGACCTTTTGCAAGGTGCGAGACCTGACCGTCCAAAGGGTGCAAAACAACTGCAACGCGGTCGCTGACCTGCAGCAGATGCGCAATTGAGGCCAACCAGATGTCCACCGCCTTGGGATCAAGCGCGACATTGCCTGCAAACACCTCGCGCATTTCGGAATGTCGTTGGCTTTCCCACCGAGCGGGCGCGTCGCGTGGACGCCATGGACCCTGCCGCTCTGTCAGCGTTCCGGCCCGTTGTGAGGCCCAGATCGTGTCGGGATCATCCGAGTCGCCAACCTCGTGGCGCCGACGTCCAGATTTGAAAGCGTCCAAAACCTCGATGTCTCCGGCAGGCGGGAGGACGGACAGGTGCATCACCTCAAGCTCTAAGACGGCGATGGGAAACGTCGTTTGACCTGATTTCGCGACCTCGATGATATGCGCGCAGATCTCACAAAGGCCCAGATTGCTGAGCATCGCCAAGCCAATATTCGCAGCGCGAACGTCGTGCCCCAGATCCAGAAGCGTTGCGTCGACCACCTGACTGTCCAATCCGCGCATGAAACCGGAGGATCCGCTCATCGGCACGATTGGCCGATGAGCGGCCTGAAGAAATGCAGGAAATTTTTCTAGAAAATCCAAGGCCCGCTTGGCGCGGTGTGGCAGGGGGCCTGTGCCTTTTGGGTTTGAAGCACCGGCTGAAAGGGGCAGTCTGCTCTGTGTTTTGCGCAAATACGCGACCATTTGGCGGAGGGTCATACCCGACAAACTCGCGACATCCATTTGGGTGAGAACAAGGTCAAATTCAGTCTCAATCCGCGCGATGAAAGCCGTGAAGGCCAGCGAATCCAAACCGGCCTCCATCAGGGTCGCGCCTTGGCTCAGATCAGACAGCGCTAGGGTAGGGTTTACGTCATGGACACAAGCGACCAATCGATCAAAGGCCCTTGTTGGTCGGCGCGACTGACGAGAAAGGGCGTTGGTCACATGTTTCGCCAAGGCGGCCACATCCTGTTTACCGGCAGGCGTCAAAGGTAGATGCGGCAGGGTCACGATGTGCGGCGCGATATGTTTGGGAAGGGCGGCCGTGATGCGGGTTTTCACGTGATCGGCCACAGGGCCGCTTTGGGTCAGAACCGCTACCAACCCGTCTGGATTTGCGACCTTGTATGGCCATGGCAAAACGCTGGTTTCTGCCTGCGCAATCCTGGCAATGACGCCCTCGATCCACGGGATGTCCACCAGCTGGCCGTGTAATTTCACCTGCCCGTCCCTGCGCCCTAAAAACCGCAGGGTTCCATCCGCGCCACGCCGCACCAGATCGCCGGTTCTATAGACGCGATTTGGCCGACGGGCTGCACCGAGATAGCCGTCAAAAACCTGCGCTCCGCCAAGGCAAAGTTCACCGGATTGCAAGACGGCGCAGGGCATGTGGCCTATGGGCTTACCGATGGGCACGACCTCTCCATCATCTTCCATCGCGGTATCCGGCAAAACATAGCGCGCGGCCGCAATCGTCGTTTCGCTGGGGCCATACCAGTTTTCCAGGCGACCAGCCGTCAAGCCCGCCCATTTGCGCGCCAGCCCCCATGTCAGCGGCTCGCCACAGAACATGGATAGGCGCAGATGCGGCAAGGTGCGGCCCGGATCGGGTCTCAGCATGGCTTTTCGCGCATGCGACGGGGTCGAGAACCAG
>NZ_CAXREH010000061.1:0-31323 GCF_964229375.1 Cognatishimia sp. | reverse complement strand
TGATTGACGGGTTCGGGACAAGATCGCGTGCTTATGTTCAGGTGCAGAACGGCTGTGACCATCGCTGTACCTTCTGCATTATTCCCTATGGCCGCGGAAATTCCCGGTCGGTTCCGGCAGGGGTTGTGGTGGATCAGATTAAACGTCTGGTGGACAAAGGCTTTAACGAGGTCGTTCTGACCGGCGTCGATCTGACGTCCTGGGGTGCAGACTTGCCAGCACAGCCCAAACTGGGCGATCTGGTCATGCGCATTCTCAAGCTGGTGCCGGATCTGCCGCGCTTACGGATATCGTCGATCGATTCGATTGAGGTGGACGAAAACCTGATGACGGCGATCGCGACCGAGCCGCGTCTGATGCCGCATTTGCATCTGTCCTTGCAGCATGGCGACGATCTGATTCTCAAACGCATGGCGCGCCGCCATCTGCGCGATGATGCGATCCGCTTTTGCGAAGATGCCAAGAAGCTGCGTCCTGAAATGACCTTTGGTGCTGACATCATTGCGGGCTTTCCGACGGAAACCGATGCGCATTTCGAGAATTCGATGAAACTGGTGCAGGACTGCGATCTGACGTGGCTGCATGTGTTCCCGTATTCCAAACGAGAGGGCACGCCCGCCGCGAAAATCCCGTTGCAGGTGTCAGGGCCGGTGATCAAACAGCGCGCGGCGCGGCTGCGTCAGGCAGGCGAGGCGCAGGTGGCCAAGCACCTTCAGGCGCAGGTTGGCAAGACGCATCGCATTTTGATGGAAAACCCGCACATGGGACGCACAGAGCAATTCACCGAAGTGAGCTTTGCCGCGCCTCAAGTCGAAGGCGCGGTGGTTAATGCGAAAATTCTGGGCGTGAAAGCGCAGCAGCTAGTCGCCTGACCGCACGGGCCGGGTTTCCTGCCAAATCGCCAGAAGACCGGCGGCAACGATGACCAACATTCCGACAAAGGCCAGCGATCCCGGCAGGACAGAGAACAACAGCGCATCCAAGCCCAAAGCTACGATCAGTCCGAAATAGTCAAAGGGGGCGAGCGTCGAGACTTTGGCGCGTTTGACCGCTTCGACCGACAGGATGTGTCCCAAGGCACCAAGCAGCCCCGCGCAGATTAAAAGCCAAATCGCCGTCGGCCCCAAAGCCGTCCATCCAAACGGCAAGGTGGCAAGCCCCATCGCCATGGACGTGATCGCAAAGCTTAACGAAATCGACGCAGACGTTTCCTTTGAGGACATGCGTTTGATGTGAATGCGCACCAGCGCCCAGACAAAGGCAAACCCAAGACCAGCACTCATCCCGATCAGGCTGCCTCGGGCGAAATCCGGCTTTTCAAGTTCCGCCCAAAGCATCAATGCAACACCGCCCAGGCCCAAGATGGCCGCAAACACCACCAGATTGGTCATCCGCTCGCCCAGAACCCAAGCGGCCAAAGGCAAACTCAACAGCGGCGCCAGATAGGCCAGGGCCGAGGCGTTGGCGACGGGAAGATAGGCGAGCGAGGTAAAGGACAGCGCCATGGACAGCCCTCCAAGCAGGCCTCGAATAGCGTGGTTGCCGTAGTTTTGCGGCCGCAGGCTGCGCGCGCCGCCAAACCGCAGCGCAAAGGCAATGATCACGACGGCGGCAACGCCCGAGCGCCAAAACATGATTTGGCCAACGGGCAAGGTCTTTGCCAGTTGGTGAACGATAGCTGACATGGCCGTAATCAGGGTAACGGCCGCCAGCCGCAGTAAAATGCCGTGCATAAAGAGAGTGCCTTGAGGGTGCGAGACGTCTATAGTCCTGGTCCAAATTCAGCCTATCTGGATCCCTATGACAACGCAATCTGACCTGCCCGTCCTCTATAGCTTTCGCCGTTGCCCCTATGCCATGCGCGCGCGTTTGGCGCTTGCGTCCTCGGGTGCGCGCGTCGAGCTTCGTGAAATCCTACTGCGTGACAAGGCGCCGGCGTTTGTGGCGACCAGCCCCTCTGCCACAGTGCCGTGTTTGAAAGCGGGCGACGAGGTACTGGATGAATCGCTGGATGTGATGAAATGGGCATTGGCGCAGACAGACCCGGATGGATGGCTTGATATGCCGCCCGAGGGGCACGCGCTGATCGCCGAAGCGGATGGAGCATTCAAGCAGGCGTTGGACCGCACCAAATACCATACGCGCTATGGATCAGATCCAGAGGCAGAGCGCGCAAACGCCAACGTCTTTTTGGCAAAGCTGAATGATTTGATTGGCGACAAGGATTTCCTGTTCAAGGCCACACCAAGTTTGGCGGATATGGCCATTCTTCCCTTCGTCAGGCAATTCGCCTTTATCGACAAGCCACGCTTTGATGCGGAACCATTTCCCAACCTTGCGCGTTGGCTGGGCCGATTTCTGGCTTCGGACGAGTTTGCGCAGATCATGCCCAAATACGCGGTTTGGCAGGACGGCGACGCACCTATCTATTTTCCATAGCCGCGCGCTGGCCATTGCAAATCAATCAGGCGCACGCCAGTTTGCCTGCGAACAGTATTGATGAGGACACTGGTATGAAACTTATTGGCTCGCCGACGTCTCCCTTTGTGCGCAAATGTGTTGTGGTTGCGCATGAATTGGGTCTGACCGATCGCATCGAAATGATTGAGGCCGCGACGACTCCGTTGGCGACGGCGCCCGAAGTGATCGCCGCAAACCCTTTGGGCAAGATTCCGGCTCTGATGCGTGAAGACGGCCCTGCGATCTATGACAGCCGGGTCATCACACAGTTTCTGAATGCCGAGGCGGGTGCCGATCTTTATCCCGAGGCGTTCAAATGGGAGATCCTGACGCTTGAAGCAACGGCGGATGCCACGATGGAGGCGGCTGTTCTGATGACCTATGAGGCGCGGTTGCGGGATGAAAGCGCGCGCAGCCAGGATTGGGTTGAGGCACAGTGGGGCAAGGCCTCAAGAGCATTGGATGCCGTGCAGGATCGCTGGATGAGCCATCTGAGCGGGCCGCTCAATATCACTCAGATCGGTATGGCCTGTGCGCTGGGCTATATTGATTTCCGCCACGATGCGCGCAACTGGCGTGAGGGCCGTGATGAGCTGGCCGCGTGGTTTGAGACCTTCGCCAAGCGCGAGTCCTTTACTGCGACGATGCCGGGCTAAAGCACATATCCGAAAGAAAAACGGCGGCCCACTTGAGGCCGCCAATTTTGCAAAGCTTAAAAGAAATCTGATCAGAACCCGTAGGTCACGCCAATATTCAGCGCGTTGGTCAGCAGGTTGGTTTCAAGGCTGCCGCCACTGTCCAGATCGAATTTATTGCTGGAATAGGTCATCTGGTATTCCGCATAGGCCGACCATTTCGTGGTCAATTCCATCGCGATCCCTGCACCAATTCGTGCGGCCGGTCCGGTGACCTGATAGCCAAAGGTGCGCGCTTCGCCAGTTGGTTGCGCGTCGACATGCGGGATCGCAACACCCAGACCGCCAGTGACAAACGGAGACAGCCGCCCGTTCCACCATTGGCCGTCCCAACGACGGCTGAGGTTTGCTGTTAGAATGTTGTGCCCGTCAGTGAATTCCAGACGGTCAAATCCCAATGCGGTCAGATCTGCCGAGGATGCGTATGCCTTGGCATGGGTCATTTCCACACCATACCCCCAGCCGCTCTCGCGCCAGTACATGGCTTTCACACCATAATAGGGCGGCGCTTCAAAGCTTTTGCCTTCCCATGTGATCAGACGATCAATCGCGGTTGGGACGCCGCCGAAGTCAGCCGACCCGGTCAGGCGGCTGTGAGGCGAAGTTTGCGCGCCCATATAAAAGCTCAGCTCGACCTCTGCGGTGGCTGGCGCCGCGAGAATCACGGCAACTGCTGCGAAAAGAGTGCGTAATTTTTTCATTTTAGTGCCCTCAATGCCAAAAACTTTGGGTTTAACGCCTTCATAGGTCCAAATTCATGCACCCTCAAGCGCGACAGATCAACGCTCTAGCCCACTTATGGCGAATGTGCGCTGGACGCACCACAATCGCTTCGCTAATAAGCAGCGAAGGATAAGCTGCAGGCGACTGCGGCTGAGTCCCATATTGGCCAATATAGGCCGCGAAAATTGGAGTAAACCACGTGTCCCACGTAGATGATCACGAAGGCACCCGGAGGGATTTCCTCTACTATGCGACAGCTGGCGCAGGTGCAGTGACCGCAGGCGCGGCCGTTTGGCCGCTCGTCAATCAGATGAACCCCTCCGCAGACGTCAAGGCATTGGCCTCGATTCGCGTAGACACGTCTGGCATCGAGCCTGGCACGCAGCTGACTGTGAAATGGCTTGGCAAACCTGTCTTTATCCGTCGCCGGACTCAGGCAGAGATCGACGAAGCACGTGCGGTGCCTTTGGCAGATCTGACAATCGACGCCGAGTCCCGCAACGACAACAAGCCGGGCACTGACGCCGCGGATGAAAACCGCGCGATGGACGAAGGCGGCGAATGGCTGGTCATGATGGGTGTGTGTACACACCTTGGCTGCGTCCCACTAGGTGACGGCGCGGGTGACTTTGGCGGCTGGTTCTGCCCATGCCACGGGTCTCACTACGACACCTCCGGCCGTATCCGCAAAGGTCCGGCACCTGAAAACCTTCCTGTTCCTGTTGCCCGTTTCGAAGGCAGCGAACTGGTCCTCGGATAAGGAGCGCGAAGCATGTCTGGTATTCCACACGATCACTACGAGCCAAAATCTGGCGGCGAAAAGTGGCTTCACAGCCGTCTGCCGATTGTTGGCCTTCTGTACGACACCCTGATGATCCCAACCCCAAAGAACCTGAACTGGTGGTGGATCTGGGGCATCGTTCTGGCGTTCTGCCTGGTGCTGCAAATCGTTACCGGCGTCGTTCTGGTGATGCACTACACGCCGCATGTCGATCTGGCGTTTGCCTCTGTTGAGCACATCATGCGCGACGTGAACGGTGGTCATATGATCCGCTATCTGCACATGAATGGCGCGTCGCTGTTCTTCTTTGCAGTCTATATCCACATGTTCCGTGGCCTGTTCTATGGCTCTTATAAGGCGCCTCGCGAAGTCACCTGGATCATCGGTATGATCATCTATCTTCTGATGATGGCGACAGGCTTTATGGGTTACGTTCTGCCTTGGGGTCAGATGTCCTTCTGGGGCGCGACCGTTATCACAGGCCTGTTTGGTGCGATCCCATTCGTGGGCGACACGCTGCAGACCTTCCTGCTGGGCGGACCAGCGGTTGATAACGCAACCCTGAACCGTTTCTTCTCGCTGCACTATCTGCTGCCATTCGTGATTGCAGGCCTTGTGGTTGTTCACATCTGGGCATTCCACACCACAGGTAACAACAACCCAACCGGTGTTGAAGTGCGTCGCGGCTCCAAAGAAGAAGCTGAAAAAGACACGCTGCCATTCTGGCCATACTTCGTCATCAAAGACCTGTTCGGTCTGGGCGTCGTGCTGGTTGTCTTCTTTGCGATCGTTGGCTTTATGCCAAACTATCTGGGTCACCCAGACAACTACATCGAAGCCAACGCTCTGGTCACTCCGGCGCACATCGTTCCTGAATGGTACTTCCTGCCGTTCTACGCGATCCTGCGGGCCTTTACTGGCGACGTCTGGGTTGTGATGTTCGCAAGCTGGATCACCGGTGGCATCATCGACGCCAAGTTCTTTGGTGTTCTGGCGATGTTTGGCGCGATTGCAATCATGGCACTGGCACCTTGGCTGGATACAAGCCGCGTGCGTTCCGGCCGCTATCGCCCAATGTTCAAATGGTGGTTCCGCCTGCTGCTGCTGGACTTCATGGTCCTGATGTGGCTGGGTGCGATGCCTGCTGAAGAACCCTATGCGACGATCTCACTGATCGCCTCTGCATATTGGTTCGCATACTTCCTGGTGATCCTGCCGCTTCTGGGTGTGATCGAAAAGCCAGACGCTCAGCCGGATACCATCGAAGACGACTTCAATGCCCACTACGGCAAACCAGCAGAACCTGCTGAATAAGAGGAAACGGGATTATGTTTAAGAAACTCGCGATCTCCGCAGTTGCCGCCCTGACCCTTTCTGCAGGTGGCGCGATGGCAGCAGGCGAAGCTGGCCATACCCACGATGTCGACTTTTCGTTCGAAGGTCCGTTTGGCTCTTTTGACGAAAACCAGCTGCAACGTGGTCTGAAGGTCTACACCGAAGTCTGTTCCGCATGTCACGGCCTGCAATATGTTCCTTTGCGGACATTGGCCGACGACGGTGGCCCGCATTTCAGCGATGCTGAAGTGCGCGCCTATGCAGCCGAGAACTTTGAAGTGTTCGACGAAGCCCTTGACGATTTCCGCGCGGCAAAGCCTGCGGACTTCTTCCCAGGCTCGAACCTGGAAAACGCACCTGACCTCAGCCTGATGGCCAAGGCGCGTGCAGGGTTCAGCGGCCCTTATGGAACCGGTATTAACCAGTTCTTCAAAGGCATGGGCGGCGCGGAATACATCTATTCCGTTCTTGACGGCTATACCGGCAAAGAGAAAACCGAAGCGGGCACAACGCTGTATGAAAATACAGCTTTCCCAGGCGGCTGGATTTCCATGGCACCCCCACTGGAAGACGGTCTGGTCGACTTTGACGACGGTCACGACAATTCCCTGCACCACATGTCCGAAGACGTTTCTGCGTTTTTGATGTGGACTGCCGAGCCTAAGTTGATGGCACGTAAAGAAGCTGGGTTCCTTGGGGTGTTCATCCTCGCGGTTCTGACTGTGCTGCTTTACCTGACCAACAAAAAGATCTGGGCACCGCACAAGGGTCGCAAGACCTCTGCATAAGCAGTCCAGACTATGAATTAGAAAAGCCCCGCATGGTTGTGCGGGGCTTTTTCTTTGGGGCGCTGCCCCAAACCCCGGGATATTTCAGGCAAGAGAAAAAGGGCTTTGCCACGTCACTTGATGGCAGCCCACGAAGCGGCCGAGACGGTCAAGTTCGGCATCAAGTTTTGCCTGTCGTGATGCAGGCCATTTGACACCGGGTTCGGGCCAGAAACCGATTACGGTCAATTCTGATGCGGCCCTATTTGCTTTCACCTCGATGCGGCCGACAAATCGGTCGCCTTCCAGAATGGGATACACGTAGTACCCCCAGATGCGTTTGGCCGCTGGCACGAACATTTCGATGCGGTAGTCAAAGCCAAACAGCCGCGACAGGCGATTGCGGTCGCGGGTGACGGGGTCAAACGGGTTGATGATGCGCAAGCGGCTGGAGGGCGCGGGCAGATTTGCGAGACGCACCTCGATGTCCTTCGCGCCATAGGCAAGCGTGCGCGTTTTGTCGGCGTTCTCGATCTCTACGGGGACGAGGTTCGCGCCAGTCAGCCAGGCTTTTGTTTCGATGGAGGAACTGGCATCCCAGAAACGCTGAATTTCGCCCGGCGTGCCGACGGCGATGTGGTCGATTGCCGAGGTGAGCAGCCAGTCCAGTTCGGCGTCCTCTGAGAGCACTCGGTTGCGCAGGTGGTCGGGGAAAACGCGTTCGGGAAGGTTGTAGAACTTGGTGAAGTCCTTGCGAAAACAGGTAGCGAGCTCGCCGGTGAGCCACATGTAGTCCAGCGCGCGTTTGTGTGGGGGACGGGCCCACATCTCTTTGGGGCGGTCGTTTTTTGTGTCAAACGCATGGGTCGACAAAGCGCCCTCGGCGGCGATGCGCGCCTTGATGTCCTGCATGAGGTCGCTGCCCGAGACCTCGGTGTACCAATTGTTGGCTTTGGCCTGCATACGGCGGAACTGGCGTCGCCATGCGGGCAGGGCCTGCATCGGGATCACCGAGGCATCATGGGTGAAATGCTCAAAGATCAGCCGGTCTTTGGCTAACAGAGGGTTCAGCATTTTTTCGCGGTAGTTCTGGTTGCGGGACCAGAGAATATGGTGATGCGCGCGGCTGACGGTTTGGATCGTATCCAGTTGCACAAAGCCGATTTGCTGGATCATGCCATAGACATCAAGCGGGCCGGTGGGGGTTTCTGACAGGCCTTGTGAGGCAAGCCAGAGCCAGCGCGCCTGTTTGTTTGAAATCCGCAATGGTGCCCGCATGATGCCTCCGTTGGGGCATCAAACATCAGCCCCGGACCTCAGTCCAGCCCGATGATATGCTGTTCGCCCCGTTGACGCGCCAGCACCATCTGTTTCTGACGTTCGCGGAACCGCTCTTTGTCGCGGTCGCTGGTCTCGTCGATGCAGTGATGGCAGCTGACACCCTGTTCATAGGCCGGGTTCTTGACATCTTCTGGCAGGATCGGGCGGCGGCAGGCGTGACACAGCAGGTGTGGGCCTTCTTTCAGGCCATGTCCGACAGACACACGTCCGTCAAAGACGAAACAGTCGCCTTCCCATGTGCTGTCTTGCTGGGGGACCTCTTCGAGGTATTTCAAAATACCGCCCTTGAGGTGGTACACGTCCTCGACCCCCTGACCCAGAAGGTAGTTGGTGGATTTCTCACAGCGGATGCCGCCGGTGCAGAACATGGCGATCCGTTTGTTGTGAAACCGGTCTTTGTTCGCTTCCCACCAGGCGGGGAAGTCGCGGAAGGTCTCGGTCTCGGGATCCACGGCGCCTTTGAAGGTGCCAATCGCGACCTCATAGTCATTGCGTGTGTCGATTGTCACGACGTCGGGCGACTGGATCAATTCGTTCCAGTCCTGCGGATCGACATAGTTTCCCACATGCGCGGTAGGATCCACATTGGGCTGGCCCAGCGTTACGATCTCTTTTTTCAGTTTCACCTTCATGCGCGGGAAGGGCTTTTCGCTGGCCGTGCTTTCTTTCCATTCGAAATTCGCGCACCCAGGCAGGGTCTGGATATGTGCAATCACGGCGTCAATGCCCTGTCGCGATCCGGCGATCGTGCCGTTGATGCCTTCGTGGGCCAAGAGCAAGGTGCCGGTGATCTCGTTTTTCAGGCATAGGTCCAGCAGCGGCGCACGCAGGGCTGCGTGGTCGTCAAACTTGGTGAAATGATAGAGAGCGCAAACGATATACATAAGGCGCGGCATACGCCTTGAGACCTGAGTCTTCAAGGACTAGGTTGACGCAGAGCGGGCCAAGCGGAGGGCAAGATGCGCAAGGCACTTATCGTGATTGATGTTCAAAATGACTTCTGCCCCGGTGGCGCGCTGGCGGTGCCTGAGGGTGATCAGATCGTGGCGCCGATCAATGATCTGATGGCAGAGTTTGACGCCGTGATCCTGACGCAGGACTGGCACCCCGCAGGGCATTCCTCGTTTGCCAGCAGCCACGCAGGCAAGGCGCCTTATGAGATGGTGGACATGCCTTATGGGCCGCAGGTGTTGTGGCCGGACCATTGTGTGCAAGGATCGCAAGGCGCGGAATTTCATGCCGGCCTGAATACGACGCGGGCGGATTTGATCCTGCGCAAAGGGTATAATCCCGAGATCGACAGCTATTCCGCCTTTTTCGAGAACGATCAGACCACGCCCACCGGACTGGACGGGTATCTGCGCACGCGGGGGATTTCTGATCTGACACTGGTCGGGCTGGCGACAGATTTCTGCGTCAATTTCTCGGCGGTGGATGCCGCAAAACTGGGCTATCAGGTGGCGGTGCGCACTGATCTTTGTCGCGCCATCGATCTGGACGGATCGCTGGCGGCTGCACAGGATGCAATGGCGTCGGCAGGTGTCTCGTTGCTGTAAGGTTGCTTGCAAGCAGCGGTTAAGATTTGCAAAGGTGCCGAAGTAGATTTCTCGGAGACCCCCATGGTCGATATTGCAACCCGTGTCTGGACCCACAAATGGAAGATTGATCCGATCGTTCGGTCGTTGATCGACACGGATTTCTATAAGCTGCTGATGTGCCAGAGCGTGTTTCGCAACCGCCCTGACACTCAGGTGCAATTTTCCCTGATAAATCGCACGACATCGGTGCCGCTTGCTGATTTGATCGATGAGGGCGAGCTGCGAGAACAGCTTGACCATGTGCGCTCGTTGTCGCTGAGCCGGGGGGAAAGCACGTGGCTTAGGGGGAATACATTCTATGGTAAACGCCAGATGTTCCGGCCTGATTTCATGGAGTGGTTTGAGACTCTGCGACTGCCGGCCTATCACCTTGAGCGCGTTGGCGATCAGTATGAGCTGACCTTTGAAGGCAGCTGGCCCGAGGTCATGTTGTGGGAAATTCCTGCGCTGTCAATTTTGATGGAATTGCGCGGGCGGGCACTGTTGCACACGATGAAGCGCTTTGAGATTCAGGTGCTTTATGCGCGCGCCATGACCAAGCTTTGGGAAAAGATCGAAGTGCTGCAACGCGTGGAAAACCTACGTATCGCAGATTTCGGCACCCGGCGTCGGCACAGTCATCTGTGGCAGGACTGGGCGGTTCAGGCGATGTGCGAAGGGCTGGGCGAGCGCTTTGTTGGCACGTCGAACTGTATGATTGCCAAGCGTCACGATCTTGAGGCCATCGGCACCAATGCACATGAGCTGCCCATGGTCTATGCGGCTTTGGCGCAGGATGACGAGGAACTCGCACAGGCGCCCTATCAGGTGCTTGCGGACTGGCACGAAGAGCATGATGGCAACCTGCGCATTATTCTTCCTGACACATACGGCACCGAAGGCTTCCTTGCCAAAGCGCCGGATTGGCTGGCCGGTTGGACGGGTATTCGGATTGACAGCGGCGATCCTGCGGGCGCGGCGGAAATCGCCATTCAATGGTGGAAAGATCGCGGCGAAGATCCCTCGCAAAAGCTGGTTATTTTCTCTGATGGGTTGGACGTGGAGAAAATCGCTGAATTGCAAACCCGCTTTCAGGACCGCGTGCGGGTGTCGTTTGGTTGGGGAACGCTGTTGACCAACGATTTCCGCGGACTGACCCCGGGCGATCAGTTGGCGCCGTTTTCATTGGTCTGCAAAGCCGTTGCCGCCAATGGCCGCCCAACCGTCAAGCTGTCTGACAATCCCAGCAAGGCGATGGGCCCCGCCGATCAGGTGGCGCGCTATAAACGCGTTTTCGGCGTTGGCGCGCAACAACCCTACGAGGTGCTGGTCTAGTCCTTTTCAGGGTCTCCGCGCAGGCGATGCGGAGAGGTGCCGAACCGCGCTCGGAACAGGCGCGAGAAATGGCTGGCGGTGTTGAAACCGCAGGCCACACCGACCGCCGTGACCGTCATATTGGTCTGCAACAACAACTGCTGCGCGCGCTGCAAACGCAGGTCCGTGTAGTATTTCTTGGGCGTTGCGCTCAGATACCGCCGAAACAGCCGCTCGAGCTGGCGGGTCGAGATATTGACGGTCTTGGCCAAATCGGACGGGCGCAGCGGCTCTTCCAGATTGGTTTCCATCAGTGCCAGAATCTCTGACAGTTTTGGATGTCTGAACCCGACGCGGTCTGCGGCCTGAATACGGGCGGAATGCTGAATGACCCGAATATTGGTATAGTTCAAAAAACCAGCCACAAGGTTCGCCAATTTCTCGGACCGCAATTCAGACACGTGGAACAACATCAGGTCGATTGCCGAGGTGCCCCCGGATGTCGAGTAGGGCGAGCTGGCGGAAGTAAAGGTGTATTCGGTCAGATCCACCTCGGGGAATTCTTCCAAAAAGGCCTGACGTTTTTCCCAATGGATGGTCGCACGTTTGCCGTCCAGCAGGCCTGCTTTGGCCATTACATAGGCCCCTGTGTAAAGGCCAGAGATGACACAGCCCATCCGGTCAGCCTTACGCAAATAGGCTGAGACTGCGCTCATGTCCTGACGTTCGACAGAATCGCCTGTCACCAGAATAATGAAATCCTGTCGCGACGGGTCTTCGAGCGGGCCATCAATGGGAAAGCTTCCGCCCATAGTGTCGGTCATAGGCTCTCCGCCCTCGCTGAGGACGCGAATTTCAAAGGGCTCATCCTCGCCATGCTTGTTGGCCAGTTGCAAAACGACCAAAGCATGCGTGAAAGACAGCGCGGAATATCCGGGTGTCAGGACAAATGTAAAACGTGGCTTTTTGGTACCTGCCGTCATGTCATTCTTTTTGGGTGGCACATGCGAAGCGCATGGTGCGGCCGACTTCTAGTGAAATTTGAAACTCTACACTACCGTGAGGTGTAGCAATTCCCAACGGTTAATTCAAAACATCAGCGGGGCGCATCCGACCGGTGGACCAGCCATTGGCATTCTTGATGTCCCAATTTATGTACCGCTGGGCATGTGGGTGGGCCGGATCCAGTGCGCCCAGTTTGACGAGGATGGCGGCAATGGCGCATTCCGCAGCACGGGTGGATCCATCGGTGATTTTCAGAGCAACGCCCAACTTCTGTTCGGGAAGGATTGCGATGAAAAAGGCTTCGGCACCGGTTTTCACAGCGATCTTGTTGCCCGCCGCGTTGATCAGTCGCTCGCAGGCGCGTCCTTCGGCGGACAGCAGAACCGGATGTTTCGCCATTGCGCGGTGCAGGCGATAGGCCGCACGGTTGCGTGTATCTCCGTCGGGGTTCGCGCCCGCGAAAAATCCCATCGCGCGGGCCATTCCATGCAGGCTGACGGCGTGGTTCGGGGCCGAGCAGCCATCAATGCCAAAGCCTGGGCTGGTCTCGCCCGTAAGTTCTTGGAATGCGGTCAGGCAGGCGCGTTGCACGGGATGGTCGATGTCGACATATTCCGAATGCCCGCCCAGATGCTTGTTCAGCGTCAGAAAACCAGTGTGTTTGCCCGAGCAATTGTTGTGCAACTGGCAGGGGGTTTCACCAGCCAAAAGCATCGCGCGACGGCTGTCTTTGTGGCTGGGCTCGTGGCTGCCGCAGCGCAGATCGGATTCAGACAGGCCCAGATCGCTCAGCCATTGGGCCACGCTATCCGTGTGTATTTTCTGCGCCCCATGCGAGGCACAGGCCAAGGCCAGTTGCGCATCCGTCAGCCCAAACGCATCGGCCGCACCGCTTTCAATCAGGGGCAGCGCCTGAAGCATTTTCGACGAGCTGCGCGGCAGCACGATTTTGTCAGGATCGCCCCAAGCGTGAACAATTTCACCTTCGGCATTGCAGACAACAGCATCGCCATAGTGGATGCTCTCTAAAATCGGGCCGCGCGTGATTTCGACCAAAGGAACAGAGTGGACCATGATAACCTACAAAATATGGGCAATTTACCGCCAACGGGGCTTTATCCAGACGACAAAACCAGAGTAGTATGGCCATATCGAGAAAGAAGCGCCTGCGCCAATAAAATAAACAATGCGCATGGCAAAGTTTGAGGTTGAGCCAAGGCTTGGAGGCTGGCGATATGGGATTTGCAAAGATGCGCGGTGTGATTGGCGGGGCTCTGATGGGCGCTGTATGTGTGCTTGGCACGCAGGCAACAGCTCAGGAAAGCAGCAATCAGGTGGCGGCGAAAACCGACTGGAGCGTGTTTGAGGATGCCAACCCGAAAGAATGCTGGGCGGTGTCGACATTTAAAGAAAGCGTCAACACACGCGACGGCGCGGTTGTTGCAGTCCGACGCACGCAAACGCTTTTGATGGTCTTTTATCGCCCAGAAGCTGGGGTGCGCGCACAGGTCGGCTTTACTGGCGGCTATCCGTTTAAGTCCGGGTCAACCGTGAACCTGAAAATCGACAACGACAGCTTTGATCTGTTCACCGAAGGCGAATGGGCCTGGCCATCCACCGCCGAAGAAGACGCCAAAATCGTTGCCGCGATGAAGCGTGGCAAGGACGCGGTGCTGGTTGGTGTCTCTGGGCGCGGAACACGCACCCAGGATACGTTCTCATTGCTGGGTTTCACCGCAGCGGTCGAGGATGCCGGCAAACGCTGTAGCTGATCCTCAGGTCGTGGCCTGCACGTCATAGTGGGTCATGACCATCGTGCTTTCATCTAAAACGTCTACCAGCTCCATCAGGTCTGGGAATTTTGCCGGATTGAAATTCTCGGCAGCGGCTTTGGCGTCGGCCATGCACTGCCATTCCACCAAATCCAGAAACTCGCCGTCCTCGGTGACGGCGATCTTGCGGGACAAAAACCCGGGCTGTGCTTTGGCAAAGCTTTGGCTTTTCTGCCAGGCCTGCACCGCGCGTTCAGGCGCAATGCCGGGTTTCGTGCGATAGCGGACAGTTTCTAAAACGGGCATGAGTGTCTCCTGTGTTGGGTTGCTTTCACAGCATCTCACAGGCAGCGGTCAAGCATTGGCAGCTGCGCAAACCGTTGCAATTCGCTATAGTTCGTGTATCTGACGCCTCTGATTTCCCGGAGACCAAGCTATGACTGCCAGCGCCCCGATCACGCAGGACGTAATGACCATTCCGCGCAAGACCCCAGAAGGGGACAAGATCAACCTCGTCGGGTTGACGCGGGACCAATTGCGCGCGGTTTTGATCGAAAACGGCACCGCCGAGAAACAGGCGAAAATGCGCGTCGGTCAGATCTGGCAATGGATCTATCAATGGGGCGTACGTGATTTCCATGCGATGACCAATCTGGCCAAAGCCTATCGCGCCGAGCTGGACGCGAAGTTCGTCATCGAAATCCCCGAAGTGGTCAGCAAGCAGGTGTCTACCGATGGCACGCGCAAATATCTGGCGCGCATTGCTGGCGGGCATGAAGTCGAGGTGGTGTACATCCCCGAAGATGATCGCGGCACTTTGTGTATTTCCTCGCAGGTCGGCTGCACCTTGACCTGTTCCTTCTGTCACACGGGCACACAAAAACTGGTGCGCAACCTGACGGCAGGCGAGATCGTCGGTCAGGTGATGATGGCGCGCGATGACCTCGAGGAATGGCCCGTCCCCGGTGCGCCAAAGGACGAGACGCGCCTGCTGTCCAATATCGTTCTGATGGGCATGGGCGAGCCGCTCTATAATTTCGAGAACGTGCGCGATGCGATGAAAATCGCGATGGACCCAGAGGGCATTTCGCTGAGCCGCCGTCGCATCACACTGTCCACATCAGGCGTCGTGCCCGAGATCGCCCGGACCGCCGAAGAGATCGGCTGTCTTTTGGCGATTTCCTTCCACGCGACGACAGATGACGTTCGGGATGTTCTGGTTCCGATCAACAAACGCTGGAATATCGAGGAACTTTTGGGCGCGCTTGCGGCTTATCCCAAAGTGTCAAACTCCGAGCGGATTACTTTTGAATATGTGATGCTGGATGGCGTGAACGACACGGACGAAGACGCGCATCGTTTGATCGATCACATCAAGCGCCACAATATTCCTGCCAAGATCAACCTGATCCCATTCAACGAATGGCCCGGTGCGCCCTATAAGCGCTCCTCCAACAACCGCATCCGCGCATTCGCCAATATCGTTTATCAAGCTGGCTATGCCAGCCCGATCCGCAAAACCCGCGGGGACGATATCATGGCAGCTTGCGGCCAGTTGAAGTCGGCCACAGAGCGCGCGCGCAAATCTCGCAAACAGATCGAAGCAGAAGCGGGCCTGAAGTAAGCCCGCTTGTGCGAAACGCCTAAACGCCAAGCCACTACCGTCCGGGAATGGCGTCTCGTTTGCCGGTGCTTTCCCAGCTTTCGATGGCGTCCACGGCCTCTTGCGCGCTTTCGACAAAGCGGAACAGATCCAGATCATCAGCCGAAATCGTGCCTGCTTCTGACAGGGCATCCCAGTTAATGATCTTTTCCCAGAACGCGCGGCCAAACAGCAGGAACGGCACGCGCTCCATACGTCCGGTTTGAATAAGGGTCAGGGCCTCAAACAGTTCGTCCATCGTGCCAAACCCGCCCGGAAAGACTGTGATCGCCCGCGCGCGCATCAGGAAGTGCATTTTGCGGATCGCGAAGTAGTGAAAGTTAAAGCACAGCTCGGGCGTGACGTATTCGTTGGGCGCCTGTTCATGTGGCAGAACGATATTCAGGCCAATCGACTTGCCGCCCGCATCAACAGCCCCTCGGTTGCCTGCCTCCATCACACCGGGGCCTCCGCCGGTCACGATCACATTCTCGCGGCCACCTGTTTTCATCGATTCAAGCGTCATCAGCCGCGCGAACTCGCGGGCCTCGTCATAGAATTTGGACAGATTCGCCAGCGTTTCTGTGCGGGCCTGATCCTTTTTGGACGGCTCAGGGATGCGTGCGCCGCCAAACAGTACAATCGTGCTTTCGATGCCCTGTTCGTCCTGCAGCATCTCGGGTTTCAGCAACTCAAGCTGAAGACGGACGGGGCGCAGCGCGTCCTGACACAGAAAATCGTCATCTGCAAAGGCCAATCGATAGGCCGGATGCCGTGTTTGCGGCGTGTCCGGAACATGTTTGGCCGAGCTGCGATCGGTATGGGCGTCTCTGAACGGAGTGCGGGGATCTGAAGTCATTTGAGTGTCCTGCAACTAATTACTTTTCGTTGCCTCCAAGCTAGCCTTTGGTCGGGTCACTGACCAGCCACAAGGATGCGATGTCGCAATTCCCTCTCTAAACGCCCGATTCTGCGGGTGACGACCCGTTAGGCATTCGTTATCAAGGCGCAAGTTTATTTGACGGAGGGGCACATATGTCCAACGCACAACTCGAAGTTGCCATCGAAGCCGCATGGGATGCGCGCGATACCATCACATCCGCCACCACCGGCGAGACCCGCGACGCGATCGAAGATACGCTGCACGCCCTGGACAGCGGCAAGCTGCGCGTCGCGGAAAAGCAGGATGACGGCAGCTGGCATGTAAACCAATGGGCCAAGAAAGCCGTGCTGCTGGGTTTCCGCATCAAGGACATGGAAGAGCAATCCGGCGGCCCACAGGGGTCCGGCTGGTGGGACAAGGTCGACAGCAAGTTCAAAGGCTGGGGCGAGGCGCAATGGCAGGCCGCAGGCTTCCGCGCGGTGCCAAATGCGGTCGTGCGCAAATCAGCTTTTGTCGCGCCCGGCGTGGTTCTGATGCCATCTTTCGTAAACCTCGGCGCATATGTCGACGAAGGCACCATGGTTGATACATGGGCGACCGTTGGCTCTTGTGCACAGATCGGCAAGAACGTGCACCTGTCTGGCGGCGTTGGCATTGGCGGCGTACTGGAGCCGATGCAGGCAGGTCCGACCATCATCGAGGACAACTGCTTTATCGGCGCACGCTCTGAGGTGGTCGAAGGCTGTATCGTTCGCGAAGGCTCTGTTTTGGGAATGGGCGTCTTTATCGGACAATCCACCAAGATCGTTGATCGCGAAACAGGCGAAGTCATGTACGGCGAGGTGCCGCCTTATTCCGTTGTGGTCGCAGGCTCTATGCCATCCAAGAACGGCATCAACCTTTACTGTGCGGTGATTGTGAAGCGGGTGGACGAGAAGACCCGTTCCAAAACAGGCATCAACGATCTGTTGCGCGACTAAGCGCTTTAGACGCCAGCATATTCCAAAATCGGATAGGACGCGCCCCAGACTTCGGGCGCGTCTTTTTTGATTTTGGCGGCCTCGCAATGGGTCAGATACGAGAGGGCGGCGCTGCGGTTGCCGCCATGTTGATCCAGCGCCTTTTGCCACAGCCGCAGGGTCGATTTCGGAGACCATGGCAGATCAGCCTCGGCCAGCCATTGACGCAGCTCTGAGGGAAGGCGGTCAAACTCGGCCATGGGCTGCGCTGGGCGTCGAGATTTTCTAAGACTGGTGCGAAGATTTCTGGCCATGGGTCACGGTGCGTTGATCGAAGCCGTATATGTAATGTCATAACATATCCGCGCAAGTGGAAATTGCTTTGCTTGACATTTCGCCACGGGACTCGCAAAGCAAAGCGCATGGAAAAGCCACGCAAAAAACCCTCTCGCCAACAGGTTTACACGCTTTTGGTTCAGGTCGGTCGCAAAGACGGCGACGGTCTGCCGGAAGAGGCGACCGGTGGTGCCCTGATGATTTACGCATCCGGCGTTGACGAAGCCGAAGCTGTGCGCGAGACCGTTGCGATCCTGAAGCAGGCAGATCTCGCGCCGCTTGATGTGACCGGCTATGGCACGCTGTCTGAGCGCGAAGCACAGGGGCACGATATTCACGACGACGAGCGTGCCCTGATGCAGCGGGCGTTGGATGAGAACTCAGTCGTGGTTGCGCAGATGACGCCGTTTTTCAATGGCGAGGAAAGCACCTCTGACGAGGTCGAGCACTAGGGGCGCTGCCCCTCGGCGACGGGCGTCGGGACGCCCACTGCCTTACCCCGGGATATTTCAGGCAAGAGAAAGACGGGCAGGGTTTGCCCTTTCTGTCAAAGCGCGCTACCCCATGTGCAAATCACATGAGGCTTCCTATGACCCAGATTGATCCAGCGAAACTGACCGCCGACCTCATTCGGTGCCCGTCTGTGACCCCAGAAGAAGGCGGCGCGTTGCAATTGCTTGGGGCGATGCTGGAAGAGGCTGGATTTTCCGTGCAGCGTGCCGATAAGGCCGAGGTCAGCAATCTGGTGGCGCGTTGGGGCGACAAGGCGCATCCCAAGACATTTGGATTTAACGGTCACACAGATGTGGTGCCGGTTGGGGATGAGGCGGCTTGGACAGTGGATCCTTTTGGGGCCGAAATCAAAGACGGTGTGCTTTATGGGCGCGGGGCGACCGATATGAAATCGGGCGTGGCCGCCTTTGTCGCCGCCGCGATTGATCTGGTGACAGAGACCCCACCGGATGGCGCGATCCTGATTACTGTGACTGGCGACGAAGAAGGGCCAGCGCTGCATGGCACAACGGCAATTCTGGAGCATATGGAGCAGGAAGGCGAGAAGATGTCGGTCTGTCTTGTGGGCGAGCCGACCTGTCCTGAAACCATGGGTGATATGATCAAGATTGGTCGCCGTGGGTCGATGACAGCCTGGTTTACCTTTCGCGGCAAACAGGGGCATTCGGCCTATCCGCATCGCGCCCGGAATCCTCTGCCGGCGATGGCAAAGCTGATGGACTTGATGGCCTCCCATCAACTGGACACAGGCACCGCGCATTTTGATGCGTCGACCGTTGCAGTCGTGACCATGGACACGGGCAATGCGGCCACCAATGTCATCCCCGCCGAATGTACGTCTGCTGTGAACATCCGTTTCAATGACGCACATAGCGGCGAAAGCCTGACGGAATGGATGCAGGACTTGGTGCAGCAGGTTACAGATGAGACCGGTATTGTCATCGAGATGGCTGTCAAAGTGTCGGGCGAGAGTTTTATCACCCCGCCGGGAGAGCTGTCTGATCTGGTCAGCCGCGCTGTTGTTGCGGAAACCGGCGTGACGCCAGAGCTGTCCACCACTGGTGGCACTTCGGACGCGAGGTTCATTAAGTCCCATTGCTCGGTGGTGGAATTTGGCCTTGTGGGCAAAACCATGCATCAGGTGGACGAAAATGTGCCGGTAGAGCAGATCCACCAGCTTAAGGCCGTCTATAGCCGCGTTCTGAAGGATTATTTTGCGTGAGCTTGCTGATTGAGCGGAGCGAGGATCTGTCCACGATCCTGGCTTTGCGCCACGAGGTCTTTGTGGTCGAGCAGAATGTGCCTCTCGCCGAAGAGCAAGACGGTCTGGACCCAGACGCGGTGCATTTTCTGGCCAGCATCGAGGGTGTTCCCGTTGGCACTTGCCGTATTCTGATCAAGGGCGACACGGGCAAAATCGGACGTATCTGCGTGGTGAAGCCGCATCGCGGCGGCGGCTGTGGCGCTAGCCTTGTACGCTCGGCGCTGGCCTTTCTGACCACGGTGCCTGACGTTCAGCGCGCAGTGCTGGGCTCGCAAGAGCATGCAATCGGATTTTACACGCGGCTTGGTTTCACGGCCTTCGGTCCCACCTATACGGATGCCGGCATTCCTCACCGCGATATGGAGCGCGCGATATGAGACCCACCCTTGTTGTCATGGTGAAAGAACCGCATCCCGGCCGTGTCAAAACCCGACTGGGGCGCGACATCGGTCTGACCGCTTCAGCCTGGTGGTTCCGTCATCAGGTGGCAGCGCTTTTGCGGCGCATCGAAGATCCGCGCTGGGACACGGTTTTGGCCGTCGCGCCGGATGTTGAGGGTCTGCAAAGCCGGGTCTGGCCTGCGCATTTTCCGCGTGTCCCGCAGGGCCGTGGCAATCTGGGGGACAGGATGGCGCGGGTGTTTCGCACCATGCCAAACGGCCCTGTCTGTATCATTGGGGCCGATATCCCCGGCGTGAACCGGGCCCGGATCGGTGCCGCGTTTCGCGCGCTGGGTGGGCATGATGCGGTGTTTGGACCCGCACCCGACGGCGGCTATTGGTTGGTTGGTCTGAAACGCCAGCGTCCTGTGCCGCCACGTCTGTTTGACGGGGTGCGCTGGTCTACAGAGACCGCGCTGGCTGATAGCGCCGCGACGATGAAGGGGCTGTCGATTGCCCGCGTGGCGACGCTTCAGGATGTTGATACGCTCGCGGATCTGGAGTCACTTTCTCGGTGACGCCCTGAGCCTGCCGTGATAGGCGGCAGATATGCAGATGCCGACAAAAGAGGAAGTCCTTGAGTGGATTTCCGACAATCCGACCCTCACCAGTAAACGCGACATTGCCAAAGCTTTTGGCATCAAAGGGGCTGCGCGGATTGATCTGAAGCGCCTGCTGCGCGAGTTGGAGGCCGAAGGGCATCTGCAAAAGCGCAACAAAACCTATCGCGACCGCGAAAAGCTTGCGCCGGTCAGTGTTCTGCAGATCTCTGACGTGGATGCGGATGGTGACCTGTTTGCGCGCCCGATGGAATGGCAGGGCGAGGGCGCGGAGCCGCGGGTGTTGATGGTTTTGAAGGCCAGTGATCCGGCACTTGGGCCGGGTGACCGGGTTCTGGCCCGTCTGAGCGAGGTGCAGGGCGAAGACTTTGCCTATGAAGCGCGCATGATCCGCCGGATCGGAACAAATCCGCGGCGTGTTCTGGGCGTGTTTCGCAAGACCTCGGAAGGGGGGCGGATCCTGCCCATCGACAAGGGCGATGACAAGCAATGGCAAGTGCCTGAAGGGGCTGTGAACGGGGCCAAGGACGGCGAGCTGGTCGAGGCTGAACAGGCGGGGCCGAAGTCGCGGATGGGGTTGCCTCGCGCACGTATTGTCAATCGTCTGGGTGATCCTACGGCCCCAAAGGCCGTGTCTTTGATCGCGATCCACCAGCATGGCATTCCCGATGATTTCCCTGACGAGGTGATCGCCGAGGCCGACGGCGCGAAACCCGCGGCATTGGGGGATCGCACCGATCTGCGCGACATGCCCTTGGTCACAATCGATCCGGCCGATGCGCGCGACCATGACGATGCGTGCTGGGCCGAGGCCGACGACGATCCTAAGAACCCGGGCGGCCATATCGTCTGGGTCGCAATTGCGGATGTCGCCCATTATGTCACGCCGGGCTCTGCCTTGGACCGCGAGGCCAAGAAACGCGGCAACTCAAGCTATTTCCCGGACCGCGTGGTGCCCATGCTGCCGGATCGTCTGTCAGGTGATCTGTGCTCGCTGCACGAGGGCGTGCCGCGTGCCTGCATGGCGGTGCGGATGAAGTTGGACGCGCGTGGTCACAAGATTTCGCATCGCTTCATGCGTGCTATGATGAAATCCGTGGCCTCGTTGAACTACGAAGAGGTTCAGGCCGCGCAAGATGGCAATCCCAACGCACGCTGTGCGGCCCTGATGGATGAGGTGATTGCCCCGCTTTATGCCGCCTATGAAGCCACCAAGATCGCGCGCGCCGAGCGTCAGCCGCTGGACCTTGATCTGCCCGAGCGCAAAGTGGTGCTCACCGAAGAGGGCGACGTGGCCTCGATCAATTTCCGGGATCGTCTGGATGCCCACCGGTTGATCGAAGAATTCATGATTCTGGCTAATGTCGCGGCGGCGGAGACCCTGATTTCACGCGGCGCGCCGCAGCTATTCCGGGTCCACGAAGAGCCTGCGCCGGAGAAACTGGACAGCCTGCGCGAGGTGGCGCGGGCCTCGGGGTTCAATCTGGCCAAGGGGCAAGTGCTGAAGACGGCGCATCTGAACCGGTTGTTGAACGAAGCGGCGGGGTCTGACGAGGCCGAGTTGATCAACATGTCGACACTTCGCTCGATGACACAGGCCTATTATTCGCCGCAGAACTTTGGCCATTTTGGACTGTCGCTGCAGTCCTATGCGCATTTCACTTCGCCCATCCGCCGGTATGCCGACCTGATCGTGCACCGTGCGCTGGTGATGTCTCATGGCTGGGGCGACGATGGTCTGGCGCCGCAGGACGTTGAAAACCTGGAAAAGACCGCCCAGCATATTTCTGAAACCGAGCGGCGCTCGATGCTGGCAGAGCGCGACACCACGGATCGCTATCTTGCGGCCTATCTAAGCGAGCGGTTGGGCAATGAATTCACCGGAAAGATTGCCGGGATTGCGAAGTTCGGGGTTTTTGTCAGGCTGGATGAAACCGGTGCGGATGGGTTGGTTCCGATGCGCGAGCTTGGGCGGGAGTATTTCAACTTCGACAAAGAGAGCAACACGCTGGTTGGATCTGATACGGGGCAGGTGATCCATCTGGGTCAACGGGTCGTCGTGCGTCTGGCCGAGGCGGCTCCGGTCACCGGTGGCGTGGTTCTGGATTTGCTCGAGATCGACGGGAAAAAACCAAGTCAGGGGCCAAAACGCGGACGTGGGCGCCCAGTGAAACGCAAATCCGGGGCGCATAAGAAACGTGCTGCAAAAACCGCGCGCAAGGTGTCGCGGAAGCGTCGTAGCTAGGGGCTTTGCCCCTCAGGAGCAGGCTTTTGCAAACCCTGCTCCTTTCACCCCAGAGTATTTGTGACAAGATGAAAGCCGCCGGTTTGGCAGGCGGGCGCGTGTTTGCCAAGGAGTTGCAGGCGTGATGTGTGCGGTATGCTCTTGCCAGAAACTGTCAGGGGAGCGCAGTATCAAGACGCTATGTCCAGAACCACACGACTCTTTCAATTGATGCAAGCTTTGCGCAGTTTGCCGAGCCCCGCGACCGCTCAGGGTTTGGCGGATGAAATGGGGGTGTCGATCCGAACCATCTATCGTGACATCGACAGTCTGCGTGGTCTGGGAGCGGTGATCGATGGTGAAGCGGGCTTTGGCTATACGTTGATTGAGGATGCGGCGCTGCCGCCTCTGGGGTTTGAGCCCGAAGAGCTGGAAGCGCTGGTGCTGGGTCTGCGCGAAGTCATGGTGGTCGGAGATCCGGCGCTGGCGCAGGCTGCCAATGCGGCGCTGGCCAAGTTGAAAGCGCGGTTGCCGTCGGCGCAGGCCAATCGCCTGCAGCACGCAGTTCTCAGCGCGCAAAGATGGGAGAGGCCACCAGAGCCCGGCATCGATGCCAGCGTGTTGCGCAAAGCTGTGTGGGATGAGCGGCGCATTCATTTTGCCTATAGCGATGTGGAGGGCGCGAAAACGCGCCGAGAGGTTGATCCGTTGAGTATCGTCTATATGCAGATGAGCTCTTGTCTGTTCGCGTGGTGTCATTTGCGTAAGGATTACAGGGTGTTCCGTCTGGATCGGATGCAGGATCTGGAGGTGACGGAGGCGTCGTTTCGTCCGAACCGCGTGCGTATGCTGCGCGAATATCAAGAGATCCTACGGCAGCAAGGCGCCGAGCATTAGAGCAGACAGATAGTTTTCTTTCGCCTTTCGCATATTCACGCTAGGTTGAGGGCAACAAGTCTCAGGTCAACCTGAACGAGGCGAGCAATGCGTAGCATGTGTCCGAGTCTGGCTGTCATAGCCGCTCTTTTGGCAACTCCGGTTCTGGCCGAAGCGCCTAAGACATCTTTGCGGCCAGTCGCCCGGGTTGATCTGAGCGACGTCACGCTGGCGTCTGCCGGTTTGCCAAGCATTTCAAAGCGTCCTGTATTGCGGCCACAGGTGGCACGCGTGTCTGTTGGGGATACCAAACAGATCAGCGAGCTGCGGTTTCAGGGGTGGATCAAACGGTTTAAGAACCGGGCGCGGCGCAATGGGATTTCGCAGGCCGTGCTGGATCGTGCCTTTGCCGGCGTGCGCTATAATGCCTATGTCATCGACAAGGATCGCAACCAGAACGAATTTACCAAGACGGTCTGGGACTATCTGGAGAGCGCTGCGTCCGACACGCGGATCAAGAATGGCAAAGCGGCCCTGCGGGATCACGCCCGTATTTTGGATGCGATAGAGCGCAAATATGGCGTGGAAAAAGAGGTCGTGGTCGCGGTCTGGGGGCTGGAAAGCGCCTATGGATCCCACAAGGGCGATATTCCTGTGATCGAGGCGTTGGCGACGCTTGCGTTTGACGGGCGGCGCGGCAAGTTTTTTGAGGCGCAGTTGGTGGCGGCGCTGGAAATTCTGCAAGAGGGGCACACCAGTCCGGCCAATATGAAGGGCAGCTGGGCGGGTGCGATGGGGCATACCCAGTTTATTCCCACCTCGTTTCAGTCCTTTGCCGTGGACTTCACCGGGGATGGGCGTCGCGATATCTGGGCTGACGATCCCTCTGATGCCTTGGCGTCTACGGCGGCTTATCTGAAGCAGTCGGGCTGGACCAAAGGGCAGCCTTGGGGGGTCGAGGTGCGGGTGCCTGCGTCGTTTGACTATCAGCTGGCCAACCGCAAAATTACCAAAGCCCCCAGTGAATGGGCCCGTTTGGGGGTCGTGGGAACAGATGGCAGGCCGGTGCGCAATTATGGCGAAGCCTCGGTGCTGTTGCCGGGTGGGCATCGTGGCGTTGCGTTGCTGGTATTTGACAACTTTGCTGCCATTGAAAAATACAACACAGCCGATGCCTATGTCATCGGGGTTGGCCATCTGAGCGACCGCATCACGGGAGGGTCAGCCTTTACATCCGGTTGGCCTTATGGCGACCGCGCGCTGACGTTTGAGGAACGCAAAGAGCTGCAGCGTCGTCTCAATCGCCGTGGTCATGGGGATCTGAAGGTGGATGGGTTGATTGGGCCGATCACCATCGACGCCGTGCGATCGTATCAGCTTGGACGCGGGTATGTGCCGGATGGCTATGCGTCGTTTAACCTGTTGAAAGGGATGCGGTAGCGCGGTCTAGGCTGACGCGTCTTTCAAAGCCGCGATCTCCGCCCGCAGGCCTGCTTCGTAGTCCGGCACGCCATTTTCGACATGCCATGCGCAATAAGCCGCCATTCGAAAATGGTAGGCCGGTGCGAGGGCACAATAGCGGTCTGCCTGCGATGGATATGCCGCGAGAAACTCTGATACCTCGGATGTGCTTAGGATGTCGCCGCGATAAAGGCTCTGCATGGCGGGGGACAGAAACATCGCAATGTCTTCGCAGGCGTCGCCTTGGGCTGGGCATTGCCAGTCAATCAGGTAAAGCCCCTTCGGATTTGTAATCAGGTTTCCGGGCACCATGTCGCAATGCAGAAGAACCGTATCTGATGTGGCTGGAACATGCGCCGTGGGACGCAGAGCTGCGAGCTGGGAGTTCGGCGCGCATTGGTTAAGAATGGCGTCCGCATGGGCCAGGATCTCTTGGCTGCCGTTTGCGATGGTGCGCAAACCTTTGGGAATTGGCTGTTGGTGCAGGGTTTGCATCATCGACGCGACGGGCGTGACATCCTTTCGCCAAGCATCGCCGGGGATTGCGTGATAGAGCGTGCAGCTGCCTTCGGGAGTCTCAAAATGGGCGACGAGTTCTGGCGCAAGGCGCAAGTCTGCCAGATGGGACAGCATAAGCGCTTCGGATTTCGCGTCATTGGGAAACAGCGGGTTGTCGTTGCTGGCGCGATAGAGTTTCAGCACAAGGCTGTCCGCCCCACGCGACACCTGCCACGCAGCATTCGTGCGCCCGCCAAACAGCGCCTCCCAGCGTCCGTCTTGCGACCAGGGCGCAAAGGCGGCAACGCGGGCGCGCAGCTCTTGAGAGGGAAGGGGCACGGTTTGGATCAAGGTGTGGTCCTGCTTAGGCCAGTGCGTGACATTGGCGACAGAACATCACAATGCCGCGCTGTGCTTGTGAAATTCCGCCAGTGCACGTGTCCAGACCGACCCGTCAAGGTCTGTAAGGGACTGAAGCGTCGGCAAAAGTTGTTCTGCATAATCCTGAGAGCTTTCCAAAGGCAGCAATGACGGCAGATTGTCGATCGCCATAATGTCCAGCGGCGGTGTGTCGTGAACGCGCAGGACCGGTGCGGCCCAGGATGTGGCGCGATCATAAAGCGGGATAGGGTTAAACGCGCTGTCAGGGTCACAGGCCACATCACCAATCACGGACAGGCGGCGCGGGGCACTTTTTGCGGCTTCAGGAACAAACACCGGCGTGCCATCGCGCGCAAGGATCGAGTTGACGAAGATGTCGTGCTCCAGAATTTCGTCAAATGGCCCGCCATGAGCGGTTTCGGCCATGTCCCATTCTCTGACGGTGCTGCCCAGCCCCGCCAAAAGGTCTGTTGCGCCGGTGCCGACTTGCCCTTTCGCGCCGATGACAATTGCAGTGGGGCGGGATGTGCCCAGTTTGGTCAAGCGCGCCGAAAGATCCGCCAGCAACGCGTCTTTGTTGGCATAGGCCGAGACCTCGTCGCAAACGCCGCCTGATTGCTGCGCGATCCACGCCATCAGGCTGACCGCCGCTCCCGCATATCCGGCCCAATAGCCAAAGGCCGCAACGCGCCTGCCATTTTCGTCGGTCAGGCTTTCAAGGTCATAAAGGCTGCCACCGCCGGCCTTGAACCGCTCTAACAAAACGCGCCCCGAGGCCTGTCCTTTGAAGGCATGACCAAACAGAATATGTCGATGGCGCAAGGGTGTGCCGTCTTCGGGCAGCTCTTTCAGACCAAAGACAATGGCGTCCAACGGCGCATTGGGCCAGCTGGCGAAGTCGGCAATTTCGCAGCCTGCGTCCGCATAGTCCTGTGTTGCAATGACCCGCGTGTCGCTGTGCTCGACGGTGACAGACATGCCCCGGTCAAGCAGGCTTTTGGCGCCGTCTGGTGTCAGTCCGACCCGTGTTTCGTTGTCGCGTTGCTCCGCGCGCAGCCAGATATGAGCCATTGCATCCTCTTTGCGTAGACAGCTTCGCGCCTACACTAGCTATGCGGTCTGCGGTGTATAGGGGGCGCGGTTTCGCAGGGCGAAAAATAAGCAAATCCCCGGTTTCGGCAGCAGCCGCCATTTCGACCCTTTCCGACGCGTCTGCTGCGTGGCAAAAGACTAGGGGACGGCAAGGAGACGCACTATGGGTGAACAGACGAAATTCGGCAAAGGCTGCCATCTGCATCTGATCGACGGCTCGGCCTTTATCTTTCGCGCTTATCACGCGTTGCCGCCGCTGACCCGCAAGTCTGACGGGTTGCCGATCGGCGCGGTCGCCGGGTTCTGCAACATGTTGCACCGCTATGTCGAGGGCAACACAGGCCCCGATGCGCCGACCCATGTGGCTGTGATTTTCGACCACTCCGGCAAGAGCTTTCGCAACGATCTGTATGATCTCTACAAAGCCAACCGTCCCCCAGCGCCCGAAGACCTGCGTCCGCAGTTTCCATTGACCCGCGATGCTACGCGCGCGTTCAACATTGCGTGCAAGGAAATCGAGGGCTTTGAGGCAGACGACATTATCGCAACTCTCGCCTGTCAGGCGCGCGATGCCGGTGGGCGTTGTACCATCATCAGCTCGGACAAAGATCTGATGCAGCTTGTCGGTGGTGGCGTCGAAATGCTGGATGCGATGAAAAACAAACGCATCGACCACGATGGTGTCATCGAGAAATTCGGGGTTGGCCCTGACCGCGTGGTCGATGTGCAGGCGCTTGCCGGTGACAGCGTCGATAACGTGCCGGGCGCGCCAGGGATTGGGATCAAGACAGCCGCCCTGCTGATCAACGAATTTGGCGATTTGGACAGCTTGCTGGACCGGGCCGAAGAGATCAAACAGCCAAAGCGCCGCCAAACCCTGATCGAAAAACGCGAACAGATCGAACTGTCGCGCAAGCTTGTGCAGCTTGACTGTGAGATGGACTTGGATTTCAGCCTTGAAAGCCTTGAGGTTCAAGATCCAGAGCCGGAAACGTTGATGACGTTCCTTGCGGATATGGAATTCCGCACTCTCACAAAACGCATTGCCGATCAATTGGGTGTCGAGCCTCCGGTGATCGCCGAAGCCGCGCCCGCCGAGGCAGAGGCCTCTGCGCCGGATGATCTGCCGTTTGACGTCGAGGCCTATAGCTGTGTGTCTGATGCGGCGGCGTTGAGTGAATGGGTCGCCAAAGCCCACAAACGCGGCTGGATCGCGGTGGATACCGAGACCACTGGTCTGAATGACATGCAGGTCGATCTGGTCGGGATTTCACTCTGTGTCGAGGCAGGCGACGCCTGTTACGTGCCTTTGGCGCATAAGAAAGGCGCAAGCGACGACCTGTTTGGCAGCGACGATCTGGCCGACGGGCAGATGGATTTGAACGCCGCGCTGGATATCCTGAAACCCCTACTCGAAGATCCTGCGGTCATCAAAATCTTCCAGAACGCGAAATACGACTGCAAGATTTTCAAACGTTATGGCGTGTCCGTTGCGCCGATTGATGACACGATGCTGATGTCTTACGCCATGAATGCAGGCGAGCATAACCATGGGATGGATGTGCTTAGCGAGCGTTACCTCAGCCACAATCCGATCTCGATCAAAACACTGCTGGGGACAGGTAAGTCCGCGATCACTTTTGATAAAGTTCCGGTCGATGACGCGGTGAAATATGCAGCCGAGGATGCAGATATCACGCTGCGCCTGTGGCAGAAGTTCAAGCCACAGCTTCACCAGAAACAGGTGACTACCGTTTATGAAACTCTGGAACGGCCGCTGGTTCCGGTGCTGTCTGAAATGGAGATGCACGGAGTTCTGGTCGACCGGGATACGCTAAGCCGGATGTCCAATTCCTTTGCCCAGAAGATGGCGGGCTTTGAGGCCGAGTTGCACGAGATGGCAGGCAAACCCTTTAACGTGCAAAGCCCGGCTCAGGTGGGGCAGATCCTGTTTGAAGACATGGCGCTTGAGGGTGGCAAAAAGACCAAAACCGGCCAATGGTCGACCCCTGCGGATGTGCTGGAAGATCTCGCCGCCACACATGATTTTCCGGCCCGCGTTCTGGATTACCGCCAACTTCAGAAGTTGAAATCGACCTATACGGATGCCCTGCAGGATCACGTTGATCCGGACACAGGCCGCGTTCACACATCCTATTCGCAAATCGGGGCCAACACCGGTCGGTTCTCGTCCAATGATCCGA
Organism: Cognatishimia sp.; assembly: GCF_964229375.1. GTDB lineage: Bacteria > Pseudomonadota > Alphaproteobacteria > Rhodobacterales > Rhodobacteraceae > Cognatishimia. The sequence continues at coordinate 2,220 of NZ_CAXREH010000061.1, read as the reverse complement.
ACCTGCAGAATATTCCGGTGCGTTCTGAAGAAGGGCGACGCATCCGCGAGGCCTTTGTCGCGGCGCCGGGCAACAAGCTGATCAGCCTGGACTACAGCCAGATCGAATTGCGCATTCTGGCCCATATCGCGGGCATCGACACGCTGAAACAGGCGTTCCGCGACGGCCACGACATTCACGCGATGACGGCCTCCGAGATGTTTGACGTGCCACTAGAGGACATGACGCCTGATGTGCGGCGACAGGCCAAGGCGATCAACTTTGGGGTGATTTACGGCATCTCGGCCTTTGGTCTGGCCCGTAATCTGCGCATTCCGCGCAGCGACGCGCAGGACTTTATCAACCGCTATTTTGAACGGTTCCCGGGCATCCGAACCTATATGGATGACACTAAAGCTTTCGCCAAAGAGAACCTCTATGTGCAGACCCTCTTTGGTCGCAAAATCCACATGCCGCAGATCAACGCCAAAGGCCCGCACGCAGGCTTTGCCCAACGCGCCGCGATCAATGCGCCGATTCAGGGCACCGCTGCCGATATCATTCGACGCGCGATGATCCGAATGCCTGCGGCGATCAAAGATCTGCCCGCCAAGATGTTGTTGCAAGTGCACGATGAATTGATTTTCGAAGTCGCCGAAGACGCGGTGGATCAAACCATCGACGTGGCCCGCGACGTCATGCAGGGCGCGGCAGAGCCTGCGGTCAAGTTGGATGTGCCGCTGGTCGTAGACGCAGGGCGCGGAGACAACTGGGCCGAAGCGCACTAGGCGCACAAACCAGGCTAGCCGCGTCGCCCGCCCGCCTATGCGGGCCGCGGCCTGAAAACGACCTTTGGTCGAAAACAGAACAGACGGTCCCCCTTGCTCAGGCCAGAGTCGCCCAGCCTGAACAAGGGAGATTCGCGTGGCCGTCGCCCATCACCATCACGAAATCAGCTCGGATTTGCTCTTGCGCGGAAACGCGCTGGGGTTGTCCTCGATGCTGGTCTGGTCGCTGTCTTTTCCAGCCGCGGATCTGCTTTTGCGGACGTGGGATCCGATGGCGCTGACGCTGGTTCGGTTTGCGCTGTCGATTGTGTTTCTTATTCCGGTCTGGATCATGGTTGATGGCTGGCGGACTGTGCGAAATGCGCCCTGGCTGCGCGGTATCCTGATCGGTGGCCCGACGTTTGGCCTTGCGCCCTATCTGTTGCTGGTGTCTCAGGATCTGACGTCGGCGATCACCGCTGCGATCCTTGCTTCGACCCTGCCAATCGTCAGTACGCTGGTCGAGGTCGTGACCGGCCAACGCCGTCTGCGCACGACTTTTGTTGTTGGTCTGGGGCTGTCCGTTGTCGGCGCGATCGTCGCAACCGGTCAGATAGAGGCGGTGTCCCTGAGTTGGGGTGCCCTGGCAATGCTGGGGTCTGTGACGCTTTTTGCTTTAGGCAGCTATTGGTCGGTGCGCCATTTCCCCGAGGTGACGCCGCTGGGTCATGCAGCCCTGCCGCTGGTGGGCGGCTTGATTGTGACGGCCGTGATTTATGGTGGCATGGTTGCGTTCGGGCTGGACGTCATTCCGCGTCACACCATTGGCGCGACAGAATGGATCTGGATCGTGATTTATGCCTGCGCCGGGTTGGCGATATCGCAACTGCTATGGGTGGCCGCGGTCGGGCAAATCGGCGTGGCGCTTGCGTCTTTCCATATCAACGCAACGCCGTTTTATGTGATGATTTTCATGCTCTTCGCCGGTGCCGCTTGGGATTGGTATGCCGCATTCGGTGCTGCAATCGTAATCAGCGGAGTGCTGGTCGCACAACTGCGCCGGCGTCCCAGATCGCAGGTCGTGCACCCAACCGACTAAAGCGCGTCGGCGGGGACCATCGCAAAAAACGTGCCCGCTGACATCACGCCAAACATGGCCGTGCCGTCCACGTCTTGTTCCGTGCCACAATCGATCAGGCGATAAAAGCTCTTGCGATCCAGCCGCGCCTCTAGCCCTGCGCGCACCATGACATAGACCGAGGGTTCCTGAGTGTCGGGATCGCTCGTGAAGCGGATCGGGTGGCTTGCATCTGCCGTCACCACATCGTCCACATGTGTCGTAAATACCACCGCCTGCGTATCGCCAGCGCCAAAGACGTCCAGGTCAACTGCCACAAACGGCGCGTCCTCGACAGTCAGCCCAACCTTTTCAACTGGGGTGACCAGAAAATATGCGTCGCCTTCTTTCTTGAGG
>NZ_CAXREH010000060.1:0-7251 GCF_964229375.1 Cognatishimia sp. | reverse complement strand
GTCGGGTAAATAATCATACCAACCTCGTAATCCACACAACATCAGGGTCCGCCCGATGAGCCCTCTGTGACAGTCTATCACGGGTTGTACTTTTCAGAAATCGTCGTTTCAAATCCAGTTCCCGCCATGCCGCTGCATGGGGTGGTGGCGGGAAAACAGGGAAGAATGTTTGAAAAACAAAAACCCCCGCCGAATGGCAGGGGCTTTCTAACTCAAATCTGAAAACTCAGATTAGGACGCTTCAGTGATGAACTTAACTGCGTCGCCGAAAGTCTGAATGGTTTCAGCTGCGTCATCAGGGATTTCGATGCCGAACTCTTCTTCGAAAGCCATAACCAGCTCTACGGTGTCCAGGCTGTCTGCGCCAAGATCGTCAATGAAGGAAGCCGCTTCTACAACTTTGCCTTCTTCCACACCCAGGTGCTCAACAACAATCTTTTTTACGCGGTCTGCGACGTCGCTCATAACTAATCCTCGTTCTTTTAGGCCTTAAGGCCTTTGGTCGTCCGCCGAGGCGGAAATTAGATGGTGCCCAAACGGGCGGCTCTTATATGTCCGGATACCCGGAATACCGGAGCGCCAGCAGGCCCACCCGGAAAACTGCGCCGCCTATAGCACAAGTGTGTCACAAGGCAAACGCTTTCGAACAGAAACAGCACCCACAGCGCAACGCCCTGCAGGTGCGGCTTCGCCTACAACATGGCCATGCCGCCGTTCACATGCAAGGTGGTGCCTGTGACATAGCCCGCTTCGGGGCTTGCAAGGTAAAGAACCGCCGCGGCGATCTCTTCGGGGGTGCCCATCCGGCCGGTCGGGATCTGGACGTTGATCTTGTCTTTCTGATCGTCCGTCAGCTTGTCCGTCATCGCGGTGGCAATAAAGCCTGGCGCCACAGCGTTTGCAGTGATGCCCCGGCTGGCGACCTCATAAGCGATGGATTTGGTCATGCCGACCATCCCAGCCTTGGAGGCGGCATAATTCACCTGACCTGGGTTGCCGGTCGCGCCGACAATCGAGCTGATATTGATGATCCGGCCCCACCGCGCTTTCATCATCGGGCGCATAACAGCCCGGCACAAACGCATGGAAGACGTCAGGTTAACGTCCAGAACTTGCTGCCATTCTTCATCAGACATGCGCATAAAAATCTGGTCTTTGGTGATCCCTGCATTGTTCACCAGAATGTCCAAAGACCCCATCGCAGCGATAGCCTGCTTTGGCAGCTCGGCCACGGCCTCGGCATCTCCAAGATTGCACGGCAGAACAAAAGCGCCCTCGCCCAATTCAGCGGCCAGCGCCTCCAATGGCTCAACCCGTGTTCCCGACAGCCCAACCTTGGCACCCGCGCCATGCAGAGCCTTGGCGATTTCGCCGCCGATGCCGCCTGACGCGCCGGTGACCAATGCTGCCTTGCCAGTCAAATCAAACATATTCTTTCCCCAACCTTTTATCTTGCGCGGCGATTAAGCCAGTTTCTCTGCCGCTGCTTTTACGTCATCTGGCGTGCCTACTGCGGTGCATGCAATCGCTCGATCGATGCGGCGCACCATCCCCGACAGCGCTTTGCCCGCGCCGATCTCATAGATTTCACCCACGCCCTCACCGGACATCCACGCCACCGATTCGCGCCAGCGCACGGAACCCGTAACCTGATCCACCAGCAACGACCGGATCGTCGCCGGGTTTGTCACAGAGGACGCAACCACATTTGCCACCACCGGCACTTTCGGCGCCACGATGTCCACATGGGACAGCGCTTCGGCCATAACTTCAGCGGCAGGCTTCATCAACTCGCAATGGAAAGGTGCCGACACCGGAAGCAACACGGCGCGCTTTGCCCCCTTTTCCTTCGCCAGCTCAACCGCGCGTTCAACCGCAGCCTTGTGACCTGACACAACCACCTGCCCCGGATCATTGTCGTTCGCCGCCTGACAAATCTCGCCCTGCGCCGCGGCCTCGGCCACTTCGGTCGCCGCAGCGAAATCCAGACCCAGCAACGCGGCCATTGCGCCGACACCCACCGGAACGGCGGCTTGCATCGCCTCGCCACGGGTGCGCAACAGACGTGCGGTGTCGGAAATGCTCAGTGCACCAGCCGCAGCCAAGGCGGAATATTCACCAAGGGAATGCCCCGCCACATAAGACGCTGCCTCAATAGAGACCCCTTCGGCCTCCAAAGCGCGCATCGCGGCCAAAGACGTGGCCATCAAGGCAGGCTGGGCATTCTGGGTCAATGTCAGGGTTTCTTGCTCCCCTTCCCAGATCAGATCGCTGAGCTTTTCGCCCAGGGCCTCATCCACCTCATCAAACACCGCACGCGCCGTTGGATAAGCATCGGCCAAGGCCTTCCCCATCCCAATCGTCTGCGCCCCTTGTCCCGGAAATACAAATGCTCGGCTCATCTCTGACCTCTTATTTTGCGTCTTATGGCAATACCGCGCCCTGTTCATGGGTGCAACGCTATTGCGCTTTGCTGCACTGAAATCCTGTGGAACCGCTCTTGGCGGGTTTGAGCCGCGTCTTTATCGTAGCGGCCAACACGATATTCAGGAGCACCCGATGGCCCGAGGCAACACCCACGCCACCTATGGCAGTGTCACCAAAACCTTTCACTGGCTGACCGCCCTTTTAATCCTTAGCGCGTTTCCTCTGGGCATTCTTGCCCATGACGCACCCTATGACACCAGCGAGCAACTGACGCGTAAGGCATTGTTGTTTTCCTTGCACAAAACTGTCGGCGTGATGGCGTTCTTCACGGCGCTGCTGCGGATCCTCTGGGCGCTGACGCAACCACGCCCTGGCCTGTTGAACGCCGACCGACGGCTCGAGGCCCTGGCCGCTGAAACCGCGCATTGGGTTCTTTATGGATGTATGCTGCTTGTGCCGTTGACCGGTTGGATCCACCACGCCGCCGCCGAGGGTTTTGCCCCGATCTGGTGGCCTTTTGGTCAAACTCTGCCGTTCATTCCCAAAGATGCACAGCTCTCCGCAATCTGTGGATCGATACACACGACGCTGACACCCGTTTTCGCCGTCACGATTCTGGCCCATGTCGGCGGTGCGCTTAAACATGCGATCATTGATAAGGACCATACCCTGCGGCGTATGCTGCCCGGCGCTTCGAACGCGCCTACGCCCCCTGCCCAATCCCACACTCGCCTGCCCTTTGTTCTGGCGCTTGGCATTTGGGCCGTCGCCATGACCGTGGGTGTTCTCAGCACCCCGCAGGCCGCGCAAACCCAGCAAGTTGCGTTAAGCGAAGTTAAGTCCCAATGGGCGGTGCAAGAGGGCGAAATCGCTTTGACCATTCGGCAGTTTGGCAATGACGTGCGCGGATCCTTTGCGGACTGGACCGCCGACATCACGTTTTCCGAGACAGCCTCCGAGGGCAAACACGGCACGGCCGATGTGCAAATCGCCATTGGGTCGCTGTCACTGGGCTCGGTCACGCAACAGGCCATGGGCGCGGATTTCTTTGACGCCACAACCTTCCCGACCGCCAGCTTTACCGCAGACCTCGTCGCGCATGAACAAGGGCATATGGCCGAAGGCACACTGACGATCAAAGGCGCAAGCGTTCCGGTAAGCTTTCCTTTTACCCTGACAATTGAGGGCGACACTGCCACGGTGTCTGCGCAAACAACACTCAATCGTCAGGACTTCAACGTCGGGCAATCCATGCCTGATGAATCGTCACTCGGATTTGCCGTGATCATCGACATCACGCTCACCGCCACCCGATAAAAGCGCGAAATCCCAAACACGAAAAAACCCTTCCCAGATCTGGGAAGGGTTTCTTTCTTTCCGAGCGAAAGAAGCCTTGGCAGAATTACTCCGCCTTCATCGCTTCGATCGAGATCACAACCTGAACTTCGTCGCTGACGAATGGCGCAAACTGGCCAAGGTTAAAGTCGGTGCGCAGGATTTCCGCAGTCGCATCAAAACCGGCGAATGGCACGCCCGCCATTGGGTGAACCATCGCTTGGTTCAGCTTGGCGTCCAGAACGATAGACTTGGTCACGTCGTTCAAGGTCAGATCGCCGGTGATCAATGCAGTGTTCTCGCCAGTAACTTCGATGCCGGTGGACACGAAAGAGACCATCTCGTCTTCGCTTGCGTCAAAGAAATCAGGGCTCATGAAATGGCCGAACCGCGCTTCCCAGCCGGTCAACATAGAGCGCACAGGCATCGAGACGGATACGGAAGAGTTTGCAGGGTTTTCCTGATCGAATTGGATGTCGCCCTCAAAGCCAGAGAACATACCATAGGTGGTCGAGAACCCCAGGTGGTTATAAGAGAATACGATCTGGCTGTGGGATGGGTCCAGAGAATAGGCTTCTGCTTCGGCAAAAGACGCAGTTGCGGCAGCGGTCAGACCAGCGGCAAGGATAAGAGATTTCATAGTGTTAGCTCCGATTCAAAGATGGGGCTAACATCAACTCTGAAGCCTCAAAAACAACCTGAGCTTTGCAACACTCATTGTGCGCAATCGCACATCACATTCTGTTAAGCAGCGCGGCGTTGGGATTGACAGCTAGAGGACACTTCGCGTGCGGTCGCGGCGTCTTTCATCGCGATGCTGATCTGTAGTCTGGCATCATCCGATGCCACCGACAAATGGCGACCGCTGACTTCGACATGGGCGACCTCGGTGGACATGACGCATTGCGCTGCATCCCAGCCCTCATCCGACGGCACCAGAATGAACTCGCCAAATTTCGGATCGTAATGCAGCTCTCGCGCAGGCGGACGCCCGCCCGAGCGCGCGACAATGAAACCGGCCAGAAACACCACCACACCCATCGCGAACTTGGCAACCAACAGCCCACCCGTCAAAGCTGGGAATGGCAAAACCGCAATCGACGCACCGACAGCACAAAACAGGGCGCCAAAGCTCCCTGCCACCAAACGCGCCCACATGCGGGTGCTTATCTTTGGTGCGGCAAGCGTAACCCGACCAAGGGGCCAAGATTCCGTGATATTCGCCATTTGCGATATGTCCTGATAGACAGAGTGCGTGAATTTGTAATCTGCGTCTGAAATGAGGCGAGATTTGGGCAGTTTGCTTATGAAACAAACTGTTTCCAAATCAGATAACACTTGTGTCTCCAAGGGGTTTCGCTATACAGCGCCAAATCCTTTGCACTGATGTTATGAACCGCGCAGTCTCTCGTGGGTGGGACGCGAAGGATTTACAGCCCGCCCTTTGAAATGCGCTTGAAATGAAATGGAGCTCACATGCCACTTTATGAGCATGTCTTTATCTCGCGCCAGGACCTGTCCAACGCGCAAGCTGAAAGCCTCGTTGAGCACTTCGGTACTGTCCTTGCGGACAACGGCGGCAAAGTCGTCGAAAGCGAGTACTGGGGCGTTAAAACAATGGCCTACAAGATCAACAAGCACCGCAAAGGTCACTACGCGTTTCTGAAAACCGACAGCCCTGCGCCAGCGGTTCAGGAAATGGAACGCCTGATGCGTCTGCATGACGATGTCATGCGTGTTCTGACGATCAAAGTTGACGAGCACGCCGAAGGCCCGTCCATCCAAATGCAAAAACGCGAAGAACGTGGCGATCGCCGCGAACGTCGCTCTTAATTGCGCGAAGAAAGGACACTAAACCATGGCTGCAAAACCATTTTTCCGTCGTCGTAAGGTCTGCCCTTTCTCTGGAGAGAACGCGCCTAAGATCGACTACAAAGACACGAAACTGCTGCAACGCTACATCTCTGAGCGCGGCAAGATCGTTCCATCCCGCATCACTGCGGTTTCCGCGAAAAAGCAACGTGAACTGGCCCGCGCAATCAAACGCGCTCGCTTCCTCGCGCTGCTTCCATACGCTGTGAAGTAAGGAGAGACTGACATGCAAGTTATCCTTCTCGAACGCGTTGCGAAACTGGGCCAAATGGGTGACGTCGTTGACGTGAAACCAGGCTACGCACGCAACTTCCTGCTGCCACAAGGCAAAGCTCTGACCGCATCTGAAGGCAACGTTGCCTCCTTCGAAGCGCAAAAAGCCCAGCTCGAAGCACGCAACCTGGAAACCAAAGCAGAAGCAGAAGCCCTGGCTGAAAAGCTGAACGGCGAGCAATTCGTTGTGATTCGTTCCGCATCTGACGCAGGCTCGCTTTATGGCTCCGTAACTCCACGCGATGCCGCGGATGTTGCGACCGAAGCAGGCTTCACTGTTGACCGGAAGCAAGTTGCATTGATCGCTCCGATCAAAGAACTTGGTCTGCACAACGTTGAAGTACGTCTGCACCCAGAGGTTTCCGTGGAAATCACTCTGAACGTTGCCCGCTCTGAAGAAGAAGCAGAGCTGCAAGCGTCCGGTAAATCCATTCAGGAACTGGCTGCAGAAGAAGAAGCGGAAGCAGAATTCGAAATCGCGGAACTGTTTGACGATATCGGCTCTGCCGCGTCTGACGATGACGACTCTGCGCCTATCGTTGACGAAGCCGTCAGCGAAGAAGACTAAGACTTTTCAAGACACGTCGGTGCGCGACCTTCGCGCATCGGCACCACAAGCAAGGAAGCGCAGAAGCGTAGAACATAATATTAGCGACGAATTCGCCTGCCAGAATTAGGCACCCGTGCTTGTCATTACTTAACGATTAACCTCGTCGGTGCCCTGTACCGCCTTGGGTGTTGAAGAAGACTGCAGGTGAGAAATGAATAAGATTGACGTACTTGTTGGCAAACGCATCCGCGCCCGTCGCCACGCTCTGAGTGTAAGCCAGTCTGACCTCGGCGAAGCCATCGGGGTTAAATTCCAACAAATTCAAAAGTATGAAACCGGTGCAAACCGTGTGAGTGCTTCCAGGCTTTGGGCCATTGCCGAGCGCCTTGGCGTAGACGTTGTCTATTTCTTCGAGGGCATCGCCCGCGACGCCGATGCGTCTGTGGCACTAGATCCAGTTGACAAGATGGACTTCTTGTCCGACCGTGACACAATTGAAATGGTAGAACTGTACCGCAAGTTGCCTCAGGCACAGCGCAGCGCCGTTCTGGCATTTATGCGATCCATGGCAGATGAATCGCAAACGGGGAAACTGAGCGTCGCCAAATAAGTCGGCACGCTCGCTGGGGGTGACACTTGGACCTGATAAGTCTGCACGACATTCCGGAATCGGAAGATCGTTATACAAAATTTCTGCGTAACATCTGCGAGACCTATGAATTCGACGATGCAGCCTATGCTGGCGTGAACCCAGTCGGGGGCGTGATGCACGCCATTGTCACCTATAGCGACGA
>NZ_CAXREH010000059.1:0-16918 GCF_964229375.1 Cognatishimia sp. | reverse complement strand
ACGTAGACCCATTTGCAGATCCCTTCGCGGATCCTTTTGCTCAATAGGTGTTTTGATGAAACGTCGTATGTTCCTTGCTTCTGGCGCTGCACTGGCTCTGATGCCGGCGTCGGCCTTTGCATTGTCTACGGGCGAAGCGCGTGTGTTGGTGGATAAGGTTGTCACCGACATCAATCAGGTGATCGCCTCTGGTAAATCCGTCACCCACATGGTGCGGGACTTTGAAGGCATCTTCAAACGGCACGCAGACGTGGCCTGGATCGCCGGATCCGCATTGGGGCCAGACGCCCGCCGCATGAGCGCGGCGCAACGGACGCAGTATGTCAGCGCCTTTACCAAATATATCTCAGGCAAATACGGTCGCCGCTTTAACGAGTTCAAAGGAGGTCAGATCGTTGTTCAAAATGCCAAGAAGGAAAAGAACTATTTCCGCGTCGAAACCGTGGCCGACCTTCCCGGTCAGTCGCCGTTTGCCGTCGATTTTCTGGTCTCGAACCGCACCGGCAAGAACCTGTTCTTTGACCTGATCGTCGAAGGCATCAGCCTGCGTCTTTCGGAAAAATCTGAAATCGGCGCGATGCTGGATAAACGTGGCGGTGATCTGGATGCGCTGATCGCGGATCTGCGCAAGTTCGGCTAACGCAACTCTCACGTCCCAAAGCGCGCAGCGGTGGCTAGTTGCCACCGCCCAATATGCCGCGCAGCAGTTGTTCCAGAACGTTCTCTCGATTGTTATTCACCGGGTCCGGCACGCGATTGGCATTTGTTGACGGCGTGAAGCCTGGCAGACTGCGCGCAGGTTCGCCGTCGCTCACGCGGGTCATGATCTGCTTCCAGATTTCTGCAGGCAGGCCGCCGCCGGTCACGCCGGTCAGAGGTGTGTTGTCGTCATAACCCATCCACACGCCAGTCACATAGTCCGCGGTAAAACCGATAAACCACGCATCCTTGGCCGCACTGGTGGTGCCCGTCTTGCCAGCGACTTCCCAGCCCGGCAGTTGCGCGCGCGTGCCACTGCCTTCTGAGACGACTTTCGTCATCATATAGATCAGTTCACGCGCTGCGCTCTCGGTGATGACCCGCTCGCCAATGCCACCGGCGGTGCCCATCATCGGTTCGTCTTCGCCCTGCAAGCGCAGCTCGACCAGACCGTAGGGCGTCACCGACGAGCCGCCGTTCAGAATTCCGGCATAGGCGCCTGTCATCTCTAGCAGGGAACTCTCAGACGCGCCCAATGCCAGCGCAGGGCCATCGGCCAGATCGCTTTCAATACCAAAATCCGACGCCACTTTGCGGACATTTTCGCGCCCGACGGATTCCGAGATCTTTACGGCAGGGATATTCAACGAATTGGCCAGTGCCCACTCCAGCGACACGTCGCCATAATACTCATTCGTGTAGTTGCGCGGGCACCATTCGCCAGAGCCAGGAATGTTCAGACACAACGGCGCGTCCATCACCAGATCGTTGTGGCTGTAGCCCAGATCCAGCGCCGTTCCATAGACAAATGGCTTAAACGCAGATCCAGTCTGGCGTTTGGCCTGAACCGCGCGGTTGAACGCGCCGCTGACCTTTGTCTGCCGCCCTCCGATCATCGCGCGTACCGCGCCATCGGCGGACATGACGACGACGGCCGCCTGCGCCTCAGAGCCTTTACGGACGTTGTTTTCAAACACCCATTGCAGCCCCTCTTCGGCGGCTGTCTGGATCCGTTGATCCAACGTGGTCTGAATGATGACATCCTCAGTTGTGTTTTGGCCGAGGAAATCCGGCAGGTTCTCGGGACGCATGATCCAATCCGCGAAATACCCGCCTGCCTTGGCCTGCGCCGCCTCAGACAGCGTGGCGGGGTTCTCTTGCCAGAACAGCGTCTGTTGTGCGTCCAAATAGTCCTGTTCGTGCATCAGGCGCAGGATGGTCGCGGCGCGGTCCTGACTGCGTTCCAGATTGTTGGTCGGCGCCAGACGTGTGGGCGCGGTCAGCAGACCTGCGATCATGGCGCTTTCTGCGGGGCTTAGTTCGGCGGCATTCTTGCCGAAATAGACCTGACCGGCGGCCTCGACCCCATAAGCACCCCCGCCCATATAGGCGCGGTTCAGATAGATCGAGAGGATCTCGTCCTTGGTATATTTGGCCTCCATCGCCAGTGCATAGATGGCTTCGGTGATTTTGCGCGACATCGAGGTGCGGCGGCAGTCTGCAACATAAGCCGCCTCGCTGTCCCATTGGTCCTTGTCAAATTCAACGCCAAGACACAGCAGTTTCGCTGTCTGCTGCGTGATGGTCGAGCCGCCGTGACCCTGCAGTGGCCCGCGCCCCTCGCTGAGGTTGATGCGCACGGCCGAGGCCACACCGCGCGGGCTGACGCCAAAGTGACGGTAGAACCGTTTTTCTTCGGTGGCGACGACCGCATTCTTAAGGTGCGGTGACACAGAGGTCGCGGTTACGACCCCGCCAAACTGATCCCCGCGCCAGGCGAACACATCGCCGTTGCGATCCATCAAAGTCACAGAGCCCTGCGCGCGGCCATCCAGCAAGGCATCCAGGTCGGGCAGCAGAACATACTGATAACCAACTGCCAGCCCGATGATCGTCGCGACAACCATCACGACCCGCCATGTGATCGTCCAGATCAGCCCCCAAAGCCAAGCCCAGAGCCGCCCAAGAAGGCTACGTTTGGGGGCCTGCGTCTTGCGTCGCGCGCTGCCGCGTTTGGCTTTGGTTGTCGTCTTTTTGGATTTTGCACCGGGCTTCTGAGCCGGTTTGCCCTTCGTCTTCCGCTTGGTGCCATAGCGGTTATCAGCCACAAGGGGCGTCTTCTTTTTCATGGAATCACGCATGTGTTTGGCTGCTCGAAGGTCTTAATTGGGGGCATTTTAACTAAGGAAAGCGGAAATGTAGAGCGGCGAGTAAGCGGAAGATCGCTTTAATTTTCGCCTATTTTTTGTGCGCGCGCAGCAAAAAGTGCAAAAATTGTGCAAATTCGCCCCAAATTTGAGCGCAACATGGCCGCTTACCCTTCGATTCAGCCTCTCTAGCGGGTTTTTCTGCCGTCGTACTGACTTGACGGCGATTGACGTCGATGAGCCACAGGAAAGGGGATCAGGGTGAAACTGATTATTGCAACGATTAAGCCGTTCAAACTCGAGGAGGTCCGCGAGGCGCTGACCGAGATCGGCGTGCGCGGCCTCATGGTTACCGAGATTAAGGGCTTTGGCGCTCAATCTGGCCACACAGAAATTTATCGCGGTGCGGAATACACCGTGAACTTCGTCCCGAAGGTCAAACTGGAGCTCGTCGTCGCGGCCTCCATGGTCGACCAGGTTGTCGAAACCATCTCAAACACCGCGCGCACCGGCAAAATCGGCGACGGTAAGATTTTTGTTCTGGACGTCGCACAGGCCGTACGTGTGCGGACCGGCGAAACCAACGAAGACGCGCTGTAAGAGCGCTCTGACAAAGGGAATATCCTATCATGAAATCTCTAAAGACACTCAGCGCTGCTGCCGCACTTACCGTGCTGCCAGTGGCTGCGTTCGCACAGGACGCACCGGGCTTTGATGAAATCGGCCCATATATCATGACCACCCTACTGTTCCTTGTGGGCGGTTTCCTTGTTTTCTGGATGGCAGCGGGCTTTGCGATGCTCGAAGCGGGCCTTGTGCGCTCCAAGAACGTCGCCATGCAGCTGACCAAAAACGTCGCGCTGTTCTCTATTGCGGCGATCATGTACTGGCTGGTTGGCTTCAACCTGATGTACCCAGGTGACTTCAACGGCTACTTCGCCTTCAACTTCGTTCCAACTGTACTGGAACCTGTTGGTCTGGCGGCGTCTGATGCGGCTCTGGACTATGCCTCCGTTGCCTCTGACTTCTTCTTCCAGCTGATGTTTGTTGCTGCAACCGCGTCCATCGTGTCCGGTGCGCTGGCGGAACGTATCAAACTCTGGCCATTCCTGATCTTCGTGGTCGTTCTGACAGGTATCCTCTACCCAATCACTGGCTCTTGGCAGTGGGGCGGCGGCTGGTTGTCCGAGCTGGGTTTCTCTGACTTTGCTGGTTCCACCGTTGTTCACTCTGTAGGTGGCTGGGCCGCTCTGGCAGGTGCGATCGTGCTTGGCCCACGTATCGGCAAATACAAAGACGGCAAAACCGTTCCAATGCCTGGTTCTAACCTCGCCCTCGCAACACTGGGTACATTCATCCTGTGGCTCGGTTGGTTCGGCTTCAACGGCGGCTCTCAGCTGGCAGCTGGCACCGTTGGCGACATCACCGACGTAGGCCGTATCTTTGCCAACACCAACATGGCAGCAGCAGCAGGTGCAGTTGTGGCTCTGATCGCAACACAGATCCTGTACAAAAAGCCTGACCTGACCATGGTTCTGAACGGCGCACTGGCGGGCCTCGTGTCCATCACAGCCGAGCCTCTGGCACCATCTCTGTTCGGCTCTCTGCTGATCGGTGGCGTAGGCGGTATCATCGTGGTTCTGACTGTCCCAATGCTGGACAAGTTCAAAATCGACGACGTGGTTGGCGCGATCCCTGTTCACTTGATCGCAGGTATCTGGGGCACCATTGCAGTTGCGTTCTCTGGCTCTGCAACCATCGGCGCACAGATCACAGGTATCATCGCATACGGTGTCTTCACCTTCGTAGCGTCCCTGATCCTGTGGGTTATCCTGAAAGCCGTCATGGGCATCCGTGTCAGCGAAGAAGCAGAGATCACCGGTCTGGACATGTCCGAACTGGGTATGGAAGCCTACGACATCAACAAAGGCTAAGCCTTAGCTTCCATAAAAGAATTGACCCGGGCCAACGGCCCGGGTTTTTTATTTGGCGCCCTATGTGACCATTGGCGCTTTTGTCTACGCGGGCATCCAGCGCGTAAGTTAGTTCTAGCGGGTTGCTTTTTGGGGGCGACCAAGGGCTCCAACCCCGCGCATCGAGGTGTCGCGGCGTTTATGCGTCAGCGAACTCGATCAGATCCCAAAGGTTCCCATAGAGGTCTTTGAAAACGGCAACTGTGCCATATGGCTGCTTTACCGGCTCACGCTCAAACGCAACGCCGCGCGCCCGATAGGCCTCATAGTCGCGCCAGAAATCATCGGTTTGCAGAAACAGTATAACGCGGCCACCAGCCTGATTGCCGATAAACGCCGCCTGCGCATCATCAACCGCGCGGCCAAGCACGATGGAACAGCCTCCGCCGTCAGGACGGACAACAACCCAGCGCTTGTCCTGTTCGGGCTGATATTCATCGGCCACCAAAGTAAAGCCAAGCACATCGACATAGAATCTGATTGCTTCGTCATAGTCCCGAACAACCAGCGAAATATGAGCAAGTGACTGCATTTTAGCTCCGACAAACATAGCACCAAAAAAAGAACCCGGGCACGAGGCCCGGGCCATGTGTCACGTAGCGATAGCCGCTTCTGGCAAAAGACAGAAGCTTTGTGACACAACAAAGCGATAGATCGGGGACAGGAAGGCCTACCGCTTTGTGGGGATCTGCTCGAAAGTCACCCTCTGTGTTGCTCACATAGGGTTTTACGCACGTGCCCTGCGTTTCCGTCGCAGATCGGCGCATTTTTTTGCGCACGAAAAAAGGCGCCCCAAATCGGAGCGCCTTTTCCCTAAATGTCACAGAGGCTTAGACGCCTGCGTCGACAATTGCTTTTGCCAGAATTGGCACTGATTTGTCGTTCAGACCCGCAATATTCATGCGGCTGTCGCTGACCATATAGATACCGCTGTCGACCCGCATTTTTTCAACCAGCTCTGGCGTGGTGCCGATCTGGCTGAACATGCCGCGGTGCTGCGCGATGAACCCGAAACGGTCTGATCCAGACAGCGCCCGCAGTTCTTCGGCCAGCTGCTCGCGCAGACCAAGCATCGACAGACGCACCTCTTCCAGCTCTGCCGCCCAATCCGCGCGCAGCGCAGGGTCGGTCAGAATGGTGGTCACGACGCGCGCGCCGTGGTCTGGTGGGAAAGAGAAGTTCTGGCGGTTCAGGAAGTTCAGGTTCTGCTGCAGGATCGCCGTATCCGCATCCGCCGAGATCGCCATCAGAATACCGGTGCGCTCGCGATAGATCCCGAAGTTCTTCGAACAGCTGCCCGCGATCAAGGCGTTAGACACCGATGATGCAACCAGACGCACCGCCTGCGCATCTTCTTCCAGACCGTCGCCAAAGCCTTGATAGGCGATGTCCACCATGGCCACCAATTTCTTCTCATTGATCAAGTCTACGACCTTTTGCCACTGAGTGAGGTTCAGGTTGGCACCGGTTGGGTTGTGACAGCAGCCGTGCAAAAGCACCACGTCGCCTTCGGCCGCTTTGCCGAGGTCTTCGATCATGCCGTCAAAATCAACGCCGCGTGTTTCCGTGTCAAAATACCGATAGGACACGGTTTCGATGCCCACGTAGTTCAGGATCGACACGTGATTCGGCCACGTCGGGTTGGACACGTGAACTTTGGCAGATGGGTTGGCCATTTTGATCAGCTCAAAAGCCTGACGCACAGCGCCCGTGCCACCCGGAGTGCCCGCCGCTGCGATTTTTTCACGTGCAACGCTTTCGCCCAGGATCAGGCCAACCATCGCATCGGCATAGGCAGGATCTCCGGCCAGCGCGACATAGCTTTTGGTGTCTTGCGTTTCGACCAGACGGCGCTCTGCTTCTTTGACGGCCCGCATCACAGGCGTCACGCCTTCTGCGTTCTTATAAACGCCGACTCCAAGGTCGACTTTTACCGGGCGCGGATCTTCGCGATACGACGCCATGAGGGCCAAGATTTTATCGGCAGGTTGCGCTTTGAGATTGCTAAGCATCATGCTTCTCCAGTGGCGATTGGGACTGTGGGGAACGCACCCCATTCAGTCCAAGATCCATCATATAAGGCGTGGTCGGTTTTGCCGAACCGCTCCATGGCCAGACACAAAACCGCGGCCGTCACACCCGACCCGCACGAGGTGATCGCGGGCTTGGACAGGTCGACACCAGCGGCCTCGAAAATCGCTTTCAGCTCGGCTGGGTCTTTCATGGTTTTGTCGGCATTCAACAGCGTCGTAAACGGCACGTTCCGAGAGTTTGGAATGTGGCCCGCCCTCATTCCGGGGCGTGGCTCGGCGGCTTCGCCTTTGAAGCGATCCGCTGCACGGGCATCGATGATGACGTGATCCATCAATTTGGACGCACGACTTACTTCGGTCACGTCCTTGACCATCTCATCGCGCGTGCGCGCAAACATATGGCGGTCGCGGATCACTGGCGGCTCGTCCGTGACCGGACGGCCTTCGGAGGTCCATTTTGGCAGACCGCCATCCAGCACTGCGATGTCGTCATGCCCCATCAATTTAAACAGCCACCACACACGCGCGGCAGAAAACAACCCCGCGCCGTCATAGACCACAATCTGGTGGCCATCGCCGACGCCAAGCGCGCGGATGCGGGACAGGAATTTCTCTACTGGCGGCACCATATGGGGCAGGTTGGAGCGATGGTCCGAAATCTCTTCGATGTCGAAAAACCGCGCGCCCGGGATGTGGGCCGCATCATATTCAGCCTTGGGGTCGCGGGGGTCCGTTGGCAGATACCAGGACGCGTCCAGAATGCGTAGATCCGGATCTTTCAGGTTCGCGTTCAACCAGGCCGTGGACACCAGTGTTTTAGGATCATCCTGAGACATGTTTTACCCTTCAAGGAAACCTCGCATTGCCTACTACCAGAGGCAGAGAGTCGCAAGGGAAGCTTGGGAAATTCCGGGGTCTCCCGTCTTGGGGGCAGAATCATGCAAGACAAGGAGGAAGCCAATCAACCTAAAGTTGCTGAAATTACTGTTGTCTAGTGATAAAATTGCAGCCTGCACAAGAACCAAGCGTACAGATCATACATACAGATCGGCAAAAAAAGCCACCTAACATCTTAATTTCAAAAGATTTCTCACTCAAAGACACTGTAGAGTTTAGCGATTTCTTTACCCAAGCGTGTAATTAATCCAAAGAAACTTGTTTTCAAGCAAAGGATTAACCGCTAACTTATGCGTGTTTATGGCAGCTCTAATGTTTCATGCTGCCGCCTGCGCGCCCAACGTGCGAATTTTACGAACGGCGTACAGAGCTCCAGGAATTCCGCCTTAGATGCGGACCGTATTACGAGTGCCAGGGAGTTACGAGTGCCCCCATGCTGCCTCGGCAGCATGGGGATTTTCTTTGGAATATCCAAGCCGCCATATCCTGACACTCTGCTGATCGGCACGCCTTCACGCAGGGCAAACTTCACCCAGCTTCATTTCATGTCCGATATCAATCGTCGGGATCGTGCTCAGTCGCGGTGACGCAGCAGCCGTTGCTTTTGTCGGCCCCAATCGCGCTTTGCCTCGGTCGCGCGTTTGTCATGCAGCTTTTTACCTTTGGCGATGCCGACCTTAAG
The DNA here is from genome assembly GCF_964229375.1 of Cognatishimia sp. Classification (GTDB taxonomy): domain Bacteria; phylum Pseudomonadota; class Alphaproteobacteria; order Rhodobacterales; family Rhodobacteraceae; genus Cognatishimia. The sequence continues at coordinate 8,487 of NZ_CAXREH010000059.1, read as the reverse complement.
TTTCACAAAACCCTTATGGTTGAAATACATCACCATCGGTACGATCGTCATACCTTTGCGCTGGGTCTCGTTCCACAGCCGCGCCAGCTCGCGCTTGCTTACCAACAGCTTGCGGCGACGGCGTTCCAAATGGGCGAACATCGCCCGGTCATAGGGCGCGATATATGAGTTCACGAGCCACAGCTCGCCGTCTTTGACCTCGGCATAGCTCTCGGCGATATTGGATCCCCCAGAGCGCAGGCTTTTCACCTCTGACCCCATCAGAACCACACCGCATTCGATATCGTCCTCGATGGCATAGTCAAACCGTGCCCGCCGGTTCTCGGCGATCACTTTGTAGTTTGGGTCTGATTTCGGTTTCTTGGCCATAGTCGGGCTTGCTTACATCTGCGCGTTTGGGCTGTCCATCGGATTCCCCATATGGGGACGCAGCTGTTGCAAACAACCCGTGCTTTCTGGTGTCTAAGGCGTTTGTGGCGCCCTGCGCCCCTTTGGGGCGGGGGTCAGTTGATCGCGCAACAGCGCCACAGGGTGCGCCTTGAGGCTCAGCCGCATCGAGACATAATCCTCGACGACCTGCTCGCCCAAGGTCATCTGGGGCAAAGACGCGGGCGCTTCAAAGATCGCCTCTCCATCCATATCGCTTTCAAACAGTGGCAGAGGCTTTTCAGACCGGATCGCCTTGGCCTCCCATAGGGCCTCGCGTCGTGCAAACCCCAGACCGGCAAAGACATCGGCCTCGGCCAATCGTGTGATGACCGAGGGGCCAATGCCTGCGCGACGCCAGACCTCTTCTACGCTCAGATAGCCGTTACCCCGCGCCGCAGTGATCCAGGCCGCGTCTTCTTCGCGGATGCCTTTGATTTGCCGGAGCCCCAGCCGCAGGGCCAAACCGCCCTGCCCGTCAGGTTCCATCACATTGTCCCAGAAGCTTTCATTGATATCGACCGGGCGCACGGTCACCCCGTGTTCGCGCGCATCACGTACGATCTGAGCGGGGGCATAAAACCCCATCGGCTGGGAATTCAGCAAGGCACAGGCAAAGATCCCCGGATGGTGGCATTTGATCCAGGCACTGGCATAGACCAACAGCGCAAAGCTGGCCGCATGGCTTTCGGGGAAGCCATAGGATCCAAAGCCCTCGATCTGGGAAAAGCAACGTGCGGCGAAATCCTCGTCATAGCCGTTCTTTTTCATCCCCCGCATAAACCGCGTGCGGAATTCACTGACATTGCCGTGTTTCTTAAAGGTCGCCAGAGAGCGGCGCAGGCGATCGGCCTCTTCGGGGGAAAACCCGGCCCCAATAATGGCGATCTGCATGGCCTGTTCCTGAAACAGCGGCACCCCAAGGGTTTTGCCCAGCACCTCGCCCAGCGCGTCAGAGGGAAACTCGACCTTTTCTTCGCCATTCCTGCGCCGGATATAGGGGTGCACCATATCCCCCTGAATGGGCCCCGGACGGATAATCGCGACCTCGATCACCAGATCATAAAAATGACGCGGGCGCATACGGGGCAGGAAGTTCATCTGCGCCCGGCTTTCCACCTGAAACACACCAATGGAATCCGCCGCACAGAGCATGTCATAGACCGCCGGATCCTCTTGCGGCAGCGAGGACAGCGTATAGCTGATGCCGTGGTGGCGGGTCATCAGATCAAAGGCCTTGCGGATGCAGGTCAACATCCCAAGGCTGAGAACATCCACCTTCAGGATGCCCAGGCTCTCGATATCGTCTTTGTCCCAGCAGATGACCGTGCGGTCCTCCATACTGGCATTTTCAATCGGCACCAACTCGTCCAGGCGGCCTTCGGTGACGATAAATCCGCCGACGTGCTGACTGAGGTGGCGGGGGAAGCCGATCACCTCATAGACCAGCGCCATGGTCTGCACCAAACGCTTGTCCGTTGGGTCCAAACCGATTTCCCGCATCCGGTGTTCTTCGAGCCCGTTGGCGGAAAAGAACCCCCAAAGCTGAGAACTGAGCGCCGAGATCGTATCCTCGGTCAGCCCCATCGCGCGGCCGACCTCGCGGATAGCGCGTTTTCCGCGATAATGCACTACAGTCGCACAAAGCCCCGCCCGGTGGCGGCCATAGCGCTCATAGATCCACTGGATCACCTCTTCGCGCCGCTCGTGTTCAAAATCAACGTCGATATCAGGCGGCTCGTCGCGGGCCTCGGACACAAAGCGTTCAAAGACCATGGTCCCGATTTCAGGGCTGACCGAGGTAATCCCAAGGCAATAACAGACGACGGAATTGGCCGCCGATCCGCGCCCCTGACACAGAATATCGCGCGAACGGGCGAAATGGACGATGTCGCGGACGGTCAGGAAATAGGGCTCGTAGTCCAGCTTGGCGATCAGGGCCAGCTCGTGTTCCAGCATCCCGCGCACCCGCTCGGGCGCGCCGTATTTATAGCGCCACTTCAAGCCCTCATAGGCCAGTCGCGTCAGCCGTTCTGTCGCGCTTTCCCCCTGTGCCACCTCGGATGGATATTCATACCGCAGCTCAGAGAGCGAAAACGTCAATCTGTCTGCCAGCGCCTCGGTGCGGGTCAGGGCCTCTGGGTGATCTTGAAAGATCCGCGCCATGTCACGCGCGCTGCGCAACCGGTGCTCAGAATGCGCCAGCGCCTCACGCCCCAGCGCCTCGACCTTGCAGCCCGAGCGCACCGCCGCCAGCACATCCGCCAGCTTGCGCCGTCGCCCATGGTGCATCCGGGGCACGCAAGAGGCCACAATCGGCAGGTCCAGATGGGCTGCCCGTTCCGCCAGCGCCGCAAACCGCGGCGCATCCTGCCCGTCATAGCGCGGGGCCAGCATCACATCGAGACGGCCTGCAAAGCGGCGCGTCAGACGTTTGGCTTGCTGCTCCCACGCGCTCGCGCCGCGTGGCTGATGATGCGCCTCGGGGGTCGGTTGCAGGATCACATGCAGCCCGTCGTGATGAGTCACCAAGTCTTCGAGCCTGAGCAGACAGCTGCCCTTCTCGGCCCTGAGCCGTCCAAGCGAGAGGATCCGGCACAGGCTGCCCCAGCCCTTGCGGTTGATCGGCAGGGCGACAACGGGGGCTGCGTCTTCAAACAGCAGACGCGCGGCCGGGATCAGACGCGGGACGTCATAGATTGGGAAAGAGACAGGATCAGGGATACCAGAGGGTTTAGGCGGGCCGATCAGCCCATGAGCCTCGTCAAAGCGCCGCCGCTCTGTCACCCGGCGGGCAATATCCTTGGCCTCGGTATAGGCGCGCACAATCCCTGCCACCGAATTGTCATCCGCAATGGCGATGGCGCTGAGGCCCACCTCAAGCGCACGGCGCATGTATTCCTCGGGGTGGCTGGCCCCGGTGAGGAAGGTAAAATTGGACATGGCGCAAAGTTCAACCGGCATGCCTCATTATATGTTCTTATTTTGTTCTTTTTGGAGTCAAAAAATAACAACGGTTGGGTTTTGAGTATTTTTGACAAGATGAAACCCGACGACCGCCCTGCCCCCAGGGCAACGCGTGTGGCGGATCGTCTTAGATATAGGGTGTGAACTCGGCGACAACCTGTTCATAAACCGCGCGTTTGAAGGGCACGATATTGGCAACCAGCTCGTCTACTGGCAGCCAACACCACTCTGAGAATTCCTGATGCTCGACCACGATATTGACTTGATCGTCGGTGCCGTGAAAGCGGTAGAGGAACCATTTCTGTTCCTGCCCCTTGAAGCGGCCTTTCCAGATTTTTGGCACCAGATCATGGGGCAGATCATAGGCGATCCAGCCGTCAGATTCGGCCAGAGGCGTCACCAGATCCGGCGACACGCCGGTTTCTTCTTCGAGTTCGCGCAGGGCTGCCTCGGCTGGGGTCTCGCCTTTGTCGATGCCACCTTGCGGCATCTGCCAGGCGGCTACCTCGCTGTCCATACGCTGACCAACGAACGCATGACCGGATGCGTTGACCAGCATCACTCCGACGTTCTGGCGATATGGGAGTTTGGCGATGTCTTCGGGTGTCATGGGCGGCTCCTGAGCTGTGGCGCGTTTAAAGCGCATGGCTTTGGCGGGAGCAAGGGCACAAAGAAAAACGCCCCGACCAAGCGGGGCGTTTCAACAGTTGCACAGTCGCGATTATTCCTGAGGAACCAGCGCGCTGAGGCCTTTGAGAATATCGATCGCATAAGCGAGTTGATAATCGTCTTCACGCAGTTGCGCTGAGGCCTCGGCCAGGGCGCGGTCCTCTTCGATCTGACGGATCTCGTCTTCGCTCAGGCTGTCATTGCCCAAGCTGCCGCGCAGGTCCGCCTCGGAACGTGTACGACGCTCTTCCTCTTCCTCTGCCTGTGGCTGGCGGCGGGGTTGTTCAACCACGATGTCCGGAGACACGCCAAGCGCCTGAATGGAACGGCCCGATGGCGTGTAATAGCGCGCGGTGGTCAAGCGCATTGCGCCTTCGCCGCGCAGAGGCATGACCGTTTGCACGGACCCTTTGCCAAAGCTCTTGGTGCCCACCACGATTGCGCGACGGTGATCTTTCAAAGCACCCGCCACGATTTCAGAGGCCGAAGCCGAGCCGCCGTTGATCAGCACAACGATCGGTTTGCCCTGCATCAAATCGCCCGGAGTCGCGTTGAACCGCTCGCCGTCTTCGACGTAGCGACCGCGCGTGGACACGATCTCGCCTTTTTCAAGGAACGCATCTGAGACGCGGATCGCCTGGGTCAGAAGACCACCGGGGTTGTTGCGCAAGTCCAGCACAAGGCCATTGATGTTTTCGATACCACCGGCCGCTTCGATCTGTTCAGCGATGCCTTCCTCAAGGTTGGGCGTCGTCTGATCGTTAAACGTCGTCACCCGCAGGACGATCGAGTCGCCTTCGGTGCGCGAGCGAACGGCGGTCAGTTTGATTGTGTCGCGAATGATCGAGACGTCGAACGGTTCGGTTTCGCCTTCGCGCGCTACGGTGATGATGATCTCGGACCCCACGGGACCGCGCATCAGGTCGACCGCTTCATCAAGGGTCAGGCCAAGGACGCTTTCACCATCCACATGCGTGATGAAATCGCCCGCTTCGATGCCAGCCTCGGAGGCGGGTGTTCCATCGATCGGAGAAACGACTTTCACAAAGCCCTCTTCCTGGGTCACTTCGATGCCCAAGCCGCCAAATTCACCGCGGGTCTGCAGGCGCATTTGCGCGGCGTCATCCGGTGACAGATAGCTTGAATGCGGGTCCAGCGATGTCAGCATACCGTTGATCGCAGCCTCGATCAGATCGCCTTCATCCACATCTTCGACATACTGGCTGCGGATCCGTTCGAAAATATCACCAAACAGGTCCAGCTGTTCATAGACGCTTGCATTGTCAGCGCTGTCCTGAGCAAGCAGCGGGCCCGCAACCTGGGTCGTCGCCAGAATACCGGCCAAAGTACCGCCCAGCGCGGCCACGACAAATCTTCTCATACTCATCTATCCTTGTTGATGTGGAACCACGCGCCGGGAGTGACCGGGGTTTTTCCATCTCTGACTTCTATATAGAGCGTTTCTGTGCGGTCCTGACCAGAGGCCTCACTAGACTGTGACAGAATGGCATCTAAATTCGGATCTTTTCCGCCCATTAACCCCAATGGCGCACCAGTTGGAATGACTTCTCCGACTTCGCCAAAGACCGATCCAAGCCCTGCATAGACAAACAGCAGGCCCGGTTGGGGCTCTAGGACGATGACGTTGCCCAAATCCAAAAGCGGACCGCGATAGCGGATCGTTGCGGCCACGGGACTGGCCACCAGCATATTGGCCGGTGTCGCAAGGGTGATACCGGGGCGCGTAACACCGCTGGCATCGGTTTCATCGGGATACAGCAGGATCTGCGCATCCAGGGGCAGGTCCAGCTTGCCCCGCCGGTGCGAAATATCCGGCAGCGGCGCAAGGCCCTCGGGTTCCGGGGACATATCGGTTAACCCGCTGGCAAAGCCTTCGAGGGTTTCTGTCGCGGCGATCAAGAGGGCCGTTTGCACCGGATCTTCGGTAAAACGCTTTGGCGGATCGGTGCGATCAGAGATTGCTTTGGACAAGGCCGTGCGCGCGGCCTGCGCACCGTCCAGACCTGATTGCAACGTATCTGCGGCACCCAATTGAAGCTGACGCAGGATTTCGACTTCTTGCAATGCATCACGCACGATGGCGGCTTCGGCATTCAGCGCGGGCATCACATCGGCCAGCATCATGCCTGCACGGGCGGTACCTGTTGGACCCTGAGGATGCAGAAACAACGTCGGGCTGTTGTTGTTGCCAAGGGTCTGCAACACACCAATCAGACGCGCGATTTCGGCCTCTTGTTGCACCAGCTGAGCCTCAAGACGTTGTTGGCGGATCACCGCGCGGCGCAGGCCTTCGCGCAGAGCCGCCAAGCCGTCTTCGTACGACTGCACCACAAGCGTCAGGGCTTTGATCCGATTGCGCGACGTTTCTGCCTGTTGCAATGCAACGGCGGCTTCCTCGAGATCACGTGCGGCATCACGCGCTTCTTGCGCGGCGTCGCTTTGTGCGACGGCAACTGACGCCATAAGGCACAGCGCAAGGAGGGCCGCGCAAAATCTCATCGTTGAATCAGGCTCTCCCCGGTCATCTCTTCGGGCTGCGGCAGACCCATCAGATCCAGAAGGCTTGGGGCAAGGTCAGCCAGACGGCCCGCTTTCAGGGTGGCCCCGTCAGGTCCATTCACCAGGATCACAGGTACGAGGTTGGTGGTATGCGCGGTATGTGGCCCTCCGGTTTCGGGGTCAATCATCACCTCGCAATTGCCGTGGTCTGCGGTCACGATCATTGTGCCGCCCGCTTTCTCCAAGGCCGCTTGCACCGCGCCCAAACCGGTATCGACCGCCGCACAGGCCGCCATCGCCGCATTCAGATCGCCGGTATGTCCAACCATATCAGGGTTGGCGTAATTGGTGACGATCAGGTCATAGCCAGCCTCAATCGCTGCAACAAACCTCTCTGTCACCTCTGATGACGACATTTCGGGCTGCAGATCATAAGTCGCAACTTTGGGCGACTTTGGCATGAAGCGGTCTTCGCCCTCAGACGGGGTCTCGGCACCGCCGTTCAGGAAAAAGGTCACATGCGGGTATTTCTCAGTTTCTGCCAGCCGGAACTGCGTCTTGCCCTGCTTGGCAACCCACTCGCCCAACGTGTTGACGATTTCTTTTTTGGGATAGGCAGAGGTCATATAGGTTTTGTGATCGTCCGAGTAATCGACCATCCCCAGCATGGTCAGCTGTGGTCGCTGCCCCGTGTCGAACTCTGAAAAACCGGGCTGACCCATTGCGGCAAGAATTTCGCGCGCGCGGTCGGCCCTGAAATTCAAACAGAAGATGCCGTCCCCATCTGAGGCCCCCGCATAGTCGCCAAGCACCGTAGCCTGAATGAATTCATCGCTTTCGCCGCGCGCATAGGCCTCGGAAATCGCAGTGTCTATGCGGTCTGAGTGTAGGCCTTCACCGGAAATCATCGCCTTATACGCCTGCGAGACCCGCTCCCACCGGTTGTCGCGGTCCATGGCGAAATAACGTCCGGTCAGCGTGCCCACGCGGGCGCCATCTGGCAGGCCTGCGGTCAATGCGTCCAGATAGGTTTCGATAGATTGCGGCGCCACGTCGCGGCCATCCGCAATGGCATGCAGTACGACAGGCACGCCCTGATCGACCAAGGCTTTAACAGCGGCCAAAACATGGGTGATATGGCCATGCACACCCCCATCTGACAGAACCCCCAACAGATGCGCGGTACCGCCCGAGGCCTTAAGCTGTGCGGCAAACTCTAGGATCGCCTGGTTTTCAAAGAACGAGCCGTCTTCGATGGCCAGATCAATCTGTCCCAGATCCATCGCAACCACGCGCCCCGCGCCGATGTTGGTGTGACCCACTTCAGAGTTGCCCATCTGCCCCTTCGGCAATCCAACGTCTGGGCCATGCGTGATCAACGTGGCGCTTGGGCTTGTGGCCATCATCGCGTCCATCGTCGGCGTTGCCGCCAGCACAGGGGCATTGCCCTCGCTGCGGTCACTCAGACCCCAACCATCCAGAATACAAAGTACGACGGGCTTGGGGATGGACATGCAAAGAGCTCCTGCGCTTGGGTTACTGGGGTCTTACCCTGTCAGGCCATTGGTTTGAACCGTTATTTGCAACGCTTCGGCGGTGTCGTGTCCATTCGCAAAAATTGGGAAGCGATTGGCGAAGTCCACCCGAAGATCAGGCAGGGCTCAGCTGCGCCCTTCGCGCAACCAGCCGCCAATCACCAGGCTGGAAATGATCAACAGAACCAACCATGCAGGCATCAGCGCGATGCGGGCCACACTTTGCACGTCATAGGCCTGACGCGGCACCAAACCGATCCAGTTGCGACCGCTTGCCGGACGCCCGTCGCGCACGTTGCGCAAGGCAGGCAACCCATCTTCCAACAGATGCACGCCGCCGCGCCTTTGATCGACAGCGGGCATGATTGCC
>NZ_CAXREH010000058.1:0-28563 GCF_964229375.1 Cognatishimia sp. | reverse complement strand
CCAATTCCCGCCATTTCGCTGCATCTGAAGAATCCTGCGCCATCGCCACACGATCACCGACACCGGATAACCCTGCCAACGTTGCTGACTCCGCAGCGACCTGGGCAATTGGCGGTGTGCCAGGCCCTGAAAGCGGAGGTTTCGCGGCGAAACTCTGATCGATCTTCTCAAGCTCACTCTGGTCCGGAGCCACCAAACGCCGACGCTTTGCCATATCAAGTCTCCTCACTGTTCAGATCGCGCCACCAGCTGCCGATCAAAAGCTCTTTGAACTCCGCATAGGTGCGGTCGAAAGCCTCGCGCCCGCGCACATAAGTCTCGCGATTGAAATCCCGATAATCCGCCTCATAAATGCCATTGACCTGCTCGCCCGCCTGCCCGACCAAGGCTGTAAAATCCTGCCGATAGGCATTCATAAAGTCCCCGAAATATGCCTGAATCACATTGGCCATATCTGTCTGCTGGCTAGCGTCAAACCGCGTCACGATCGCACGCACAACATCCCACTCAAACTTCAACTCCGGCAAACCTGCCGCCCGCGCCGCAGCATTCTCTCCATCTTCAATCGACGCGAACGTGCTGTAGAGCATGTCGAAAAATCGTCCCGTAGAATCAAATTCCAGAAACGAAGCCCCAAGCGGAACCAACAGAATATCTGCCGCAGCAAGACCATTGATGGTCAGATAACCAAGGGCAGGTGGCGTGTCCAAAAACACGATGTCATAGTTCTCAAGCACCTTCTCATTCTCGAGAAAGTTGGTCAGACCGTCCCACAAAGGCCAGCTGCGCAACCCCATCCGCCAGACCGGTATCTGAAATTCGGCCCAATAGAGGTTCAGTTGCGCGCCTATCAGATCAATATTCGGCCAGTGCGTTTTCTGAATAACGTCTTCAGAGGTCACACGCAGAGCTTCTTGTAGCGTTTCATCCAACGGAATCTCAGGCTGTCCACCTGCACGCCGGACCTCGTTCTCACCCTCAACAGCCTGCGCATAGTCCTTTGCAATCAACGGAAAAACTGTCGACCACTCATCAGGTACGGTTCCGCCAAGGATTGACGTCATAGACCCCTGCGAGTCCAAATCCACAACCAGAACCTTGTAACCATCCAGTGCCGCTGACATCGCAAGATGTGCTGCCGTACTGGTCTTGCCTACACCACCTTTGAAATTCGCAACGGCGACGACTTTCGCGGGCAATCCCTCTGGTCGATAGGGTAAATACTCTTTCGTGCTCACGCCCTCACTCGCGAAGTGTTTTCGCAGAGTAAGAACCTCTTCCAAAGTGAACCACTTTGAACCGCCATCGCCCTCGCCCTGAGGCAGATCAGGATGCCCTTTCAAAACCCGCCTCAGATGCGCGGGCGCCACCGGAATAAGATACTTGGTGATCTCCCAAATCGAGAACTTCCTTAGCCGCTTTGCCCCGTCTGGCGCATAGCCCCGACGGGCAAGATCTTCGCGACCCTTCGCACAGAATGCCGCAGCTTTCGCGAATCGCGCGGTATCAATAGGATCAGGCAACTTCTTTGCAGCGGCCTTGGGATCCAAATTCAAATAAGGTGGAACAACAGGTGTCGGGGCCTTGCTCAAGATCGTTTCCTCATAAAATGTGCGGCTAAAGTCGCGATATCAGGAAGAATAGCGCACATAGAAAACCAGAGCTACCATTTGTCGATTAAAACGAAGCACTTGCGCCAATTTATTCCCTGAAATCTGGCTCCAAACCAAAAAAATCCATCAATTGTGACATCAACAAAGAGTTTAATTGTTTAAGATATTTAGAATCTTTGGCTTATATATATATAACAATAACATAGGTTTAGATTCATTTGGGGACCTGAATTCAGGATGGTTGGTACCCATGGGCGGGATCATAAGACCCCATCTACAGTGCCTTAGGTACCCATTGACGGGATGAATGGAACCCGGCTCCAGTAGCCCTATTTATTGCGATTTTTGGGCGATGACCCCCCATATATGGCGCAGATTTGGCCCTCAGCGACTCACCTGCGACTCTCTCAGAGTCCGCGATTCGTTCTTGTGGAGTCCCGATTCGTCAAAGGGTACCCACTTACGGGATCTTGCAACGGAACCCAGCATTTTCTTGCGTCTGGGTACCTTTTGTGGCAAGCGACAACAAACAGGATTCTCGCGCAACATGGCCCAACATCCAAAATCTATCGACACGCTCACCGGTGCGTTGCGGCGGGAAACGGTCAAAAAAAACGTGGCCGCCATTCATATCAGCGGCAAGCTCAGCCTTCTGCAGCGCAAGCTGTCCAATGTTCTTTTGCTTAACGCATACGATGCGCTGACCTCGGCACAAAGCCATTCCATCGATGCGCGCACTTTGGCCATGATGGTTGGCTATAATTCAAACGACTTTGATACCCTGCGGGCCAGTTTGCGTGCCTTGGCTGAAACCGTCGCAGAATGGGACATGTTGGATGAGGATGGCAAACAAGAGTGGGGCGTCAGCTCGCTTCTGTCGTTCGCCAAACTAAAGAACGGTGTCTGCGAATATGCGTATTCTCCGGCACTGGCGCAAAAATTACATGACCCAAAGATCTATGCACTGATCAACGTCAATATCCAAAGGAACTTCAGCTCGGGCCACGGGCTGGCGCTTTATGAAAACTGCTATCGTTTTGTACGCACTGGCAGCACGGGGTGGTGGTCGTTGGATACGTTTCGCAAACTGATGGGCGTGGATGGGTCAAACTACTATGAAAGCTACAAACATCTGAACGCCAAGATCATCAAGCCCGCGGTTACAGAGGTGAACAAAAGCTCTGACATCGAGATTTCGCCAGAAGTGCGCAAAAAGGGCAGGGCGGTGACGGACATTCGCTTTCTGATCAAAGAGAACCCGCAGCTCGCGATGTTCCAGATCGATGACAGTGATGGTCTGCGAGATATGCCCGTCTATAAGGCGCTGAGGTCACAGGGTGTATCGGACCGGCTGGCCCGCCAATGGATCGCAGAACATGGTGCGGATTACGTTCAAGAGAAGCTGGCCTATGTCAAAGATCAGGACGGGGTGAAATCGCGGGTTGGCTATCTCACAGCGGCAATTCAAGGCGACTTTAAACCCGTCGACGCACCCGAGCCTCCGTCAGAGCAAGCGATAAAGCGCGCAGAAGAGCGGCGCGCGCAGGCTCAGGCAGATGAAGCGGAACAGGATCAGCGCCTGGCAGAGCGGGCTTTGAGGGGCCGGAAATTCGCGGTCATTGCCGATGTCGCCGGGGCCAGAAACCCAACCCAACGAGATGCGGACAAAAGGCTGTTCATGACCTCACTGGACAGCGATATCGCCCGCGAAGAGTTCCTGGCGCATGGGTGGAATTCAGCCTTCAACGCGTCCGCCATATTTGAATTTTGGGAAGATCTGTCGCCAGGTCTTTTCGACGATCTCGGCTGATTGGTTGCGAATCAGAAACAAAAGCCAGGGCACTGTCTCCGGATTCGCGACAATGGTGTTATGGCGCTTCACGCGAAAATGGGTAGAGAAAAACCGCGGCATTCGTAAACTTTAGATTGAAATCGACCTCTTGCCTTTTCTTACCGAGAGAACGTTCAAGTATCTGAAAATAAATCAAAAAGTCGGGGATTTGATCAAACTGTCTGGTTAATAACCGGTTAACGAAACCGGATTTATTTTCTCCAAATCCGCGAGCACGCCCCAATTGCGCCATATTTTCCTTTATAGAATGGTCGCAAACGACAGCAGTCCTACAGGCAAATTCCATTGCAGAAGCGACCGGGCCCGTGGGTGAGCGAACGGAGACGAATATGAAAATTCTGGCCGTCGATGATGACGAACTGATCCGCGAGATTCTGGGTGCCACTCTGGAAGCACATGGGTACACCGATGTGACCATGGCTGATTGCGGCGAAGATGCGCTTCGGAAAATTGCAGCGGCGCCACAGCCGTTTGACGGCTTCATGTTCGACATTCAGATGCCAGGCATGGACGGCACCGAGCTTTGTCAGCAAGTGCGCCAGATGGAGCAGTATAAAAACGCACCGGTGATCATGATCACGGCGATGAACAACAAAGAATACGTTGATCGCGCGTTCATGGCGGGCGCGACCGACTATGTTACCAAGCCTTTTGACACCACTGAATTGATGACCCGCATTCGTCTCGCGGATCGTCTTCAGCAGGAAGCACGCAAGGCAGCAACAGCGCAGGCGGCAGCGCCGGCCGCAGCCGCAGCACCCAAAGCCGCGTTCCGCGATCCCGTGACAATCAAAGATGTCCGCGGCGTCGTGAAGAGCGCAGCCTTGGACAACTATGTCATGCTGATGCTTGAGCAGAAGCAATTCGCAATGGCGGCCTTTGCACTGCAAATCCCAGAGCTTGAGTCTGTGCACGCGGGCTCCAGCACCGAAGAATTTACCTACGTCGTCACCGATATCGCCGAAGTGATTTCCGACTGCCTGGTCGGGGCGCAGGCCTTCCTGAGCTATCTAGGCGGTGGCACCTTTGTATGTGTCGGCGCGAAAGCAAAACTTCCTTCGGCAGATGCCATGCATGATGAGTTCGTCATGATGCTGAATGATCCGGATCTGGTCTATTGCGAAGAAGTGCAAACCGGCTTCACATCGATCATTGGCGACGCCGCGTCTCCGAAGTTGTTTGAGAAGCGTGGCGACCTGAGATTCCTCGATCGCGCGGTGGACAAATTGAAGGAAGCTGGTGGGGCAGGGCGCGCCGCCTTCGCAGCCTAAATCCACATTAGTTGATACTTTGACCACATATCGCGATAGGCTTGCGGTCTGTGGTCACCCGCCTCAATCCGCGAAAAAGTGACATAAATCGCTGTTTCTTTAACGGCCCTTTAAGAAAACAGGCCGTTTTTTTCACAGTTAGACGTCATTTCGTGATAAGAAAGACTCATAATAAATAATCAGCGCCAGAAGAGCGTTGAGGTAAAATGTTGGATGAGAGCAGTGCCATGATGCAAGGTACAGAGGTCGACAAGTCGGCCATCTTACAGGCCGGTTTGGCAAAAATTCGCGAACGCTTCATCAGCTCGATTGACGGGCGGATCGAAGAGTTTTGCACGCTCCTGGAACGTTTGGAAAATCCAGAGACAGAAGAATCTGCTTGCTTGGATATTCGGGCCGAAGCACACAAGCTTCACGGAATTTGCGGCAGTGTGGGGTTCCCCCGCATGGGCGCACTGGCAGCTCAGCTTGAGCAGCACATAGATTCCTTGATCGCGGGACCACGCCCCCTCAACACCGACTTTGTCGACGAGCTCCTCAACACGCTGATGGATGAGATGGAGCAAAGTTTGGATGGGGCCGCATAGAGCAACCGTGATCCCAAGGCTTGAAGCCTCAGGACACCGGCACTTTCTAATCATTCTGATATGCACAGCTTTCTGGCTGCTGACTGCGCCTTTGGCATTGGCGCAAAACCAGCAGCCTGTGTTCACGGGTCAATCTGATCTGGTTGAACGGCGTGTTTTGAATTTGGGTGTTTTGACAACCGAAGGCGTGACGCGCGCGATCGAAGCTTGGCGTCCGACAGTCGATTTGTTGAACCGCGAAGCCGACATCGTCGAAATTCCAGTGCGGTTTGTTCTAAAGCCGCACACGTTGCCGTCGATGCGGCGCGCCGTCGAGAACGGCGAACTAGACTTCATTCTCAGCAACCCGGCTTTCTTTGTATCGGCCGAAGTAGAATATGGCGCGCGTGCCGTGTTGTCCCGGGCGCGTATCTGGGATGATCGTACCTATGGCGAGATCGGTTCGGTTATTTTCACCAACCAAGACAGCCCCTATCGTGCGCTGTCGCAACTGCGCGGTCGCCGGGTGATGGCCGTTGGCCAGGATGACTTTTCCGGCTGGTGGCTTGCGGAACAAGAGTTCCGTCGTCGCAGGCTGGAACCTGATCGGACATTCAGCGAATTGATCTTTGCGGACGGCAACGAGCGCGAAGTGGTTTACGCAGTTCAGACCGGCCTAGTGGATGCCGGTGTTGTGCGTGCAGGTGTGCTGGAAGCGCTTGACCGACAGGGTGTTGTCGACATCGACGACTTTGCACCACTGGAGCCGATCCTGCATCAAGGCTATCCATTCATGTCGTCCACCGAGCTGTATCCTGAATGGCTTTTGGCGGCGCTTCCCAATGTGGACGAGACCATTTTGGCCCATGTCATCAATGTCTTGCTGAATGTAGAACCCGAGTCCCCGGAATCCCTCGCCGCGGCCGGCTCGGTCTGGCAGGCGCCACATAATTATCAGGCGGTGCATGACCTTTTGATTTCGCTGCGCGTGCGGCCTTATGAAAACTATCTGATGCAGGCTGCTGGCCGAATTTATCAGAACTACCGCTTCTTTATTCTGGCCTGTGTCGGCGCGATTCTTGCGTCGCTGGTCTTCTTGGTCCTCCAACTGCGTCGCAACATGATGCTGGTCGAAATCAACAAGAACGTTCTGAATTCTGAAATCAGATCTAAAGTATTCTATCGCAGCGCGGTCGAGGAACACACCGTGTTCTTGATGATGGATACGCGCGGCCGGATCACCCATGCCAACCCGAATTTCTGCGACACAACCGAGAGAGTTGCCGAGGAACTGGTGGGCACGCAGCTGATGGATATCCTGCCCGAACACGAGCAGATGACGCTGCAAAACGATGTTATGTCTTCGATGCGGGCAGGGCAGCCTTGGGATGGCCCGATGAAGGTCTATAAGGCTGACGGGTCAATTGCTTGGGCGCAATGTACCATTATTCCGGTGTCCGGTGCCGAGGAAGAATTGAGCGAGATCGCGGTCGTTGCGACGGACATGACCCAAACACGCAAGGGTATTTCCGAGGCAACCTTTAACGACTCGCTTGAACTGATCGAGGATCAGGTGATCGTCTTCCGTCCGGAAAACTATGACCTGCTGTATTGCAACAAAGCCGCCGAAGAGATGTTTGTCGGACGTCGCGCCAATATTGATACATGGCGGGAACGCAAAGTCTCGCATTTCATCACGGATGACGACATGCGCAGCCTACAGATGCGGTGTCAGGCGCTGCAAGAAGGTCCGCAGCGACGCATGACGTGGGAAGTCACGGCGAACAACGGCACCCCGTTCGAGATCAGCTTGGAATACGTCGAGCCCGAAAACGACGAGCCGCGCTTTATTTCGATGTATCGCGATATCACCGCACGCAAAGTGGCTGAGAAGGCAAAGAACGACTTTGTCGCCACAGTCAGCCACGAGCTGCGGACGCCTTTGACCTCTATGAAAGGGGCGCTTGGTCTGGCGCTGTCCGGCGCGATTGGCGAGATGCCAGAGCAGATGAACAAAATGGTCTCGATGGCCTCAAACAACTGCGACAAGCTGGTGACACTGATCAACGACATGCTCGACATCGAAAAGATGACCGAAGGCTCGATGGAGTTTGCATTAGAGCAGGTCGATATGGCGGAAGTCGTGGAAGAGGTGGTCGAAGCCAACAAAATCAAAGGCGAAAAACGCGCGGTTGCCGTGCGCTTTAACCTGCAAGAAGACGAAGACGGCATGTTCACCATGGGTGAGCGGACGCGTCTGGTTCAGATGTTGGAGAACGTCGTGGACAACGCGGTCAAGTTTTCCGACGATTCCAGCGAAGTCATCGTGTCTCTGCTTGTCCATCGCGGCCGCCTGCGGGTGTCTGTGCGTGACTTTGGCTGCGGTGTTCCGACGTCAGCGCGCGGCACCATCTTTGACAAGTTCACACAGGCCGATATGGGCGACACGCGGGCTGCGGGTGGCACGGGCCTTGGCCTTGCGGTCGCCAAGGCGATCACCGAAGGTCACAATGGCCGGATCTTCTTTGCCTCCGAAGAGGGCACCGGGTCTGAGTTCTTCGTGGATCTGCCGCGCTTGATTGGCGAAGAGGTTATTTCGCTTGAGGACGCAAACAAAGCCGCGCTTGAGGCCGAAGAACTGGCGCTCAGCGAACGGGGCGCGGGTGCCGAAGAGCGCGATGCGCTTAGCAGCGTCGCAATCAACTATGACTCAATGGAAGTTTCCCACTTCTCGCAAGTTGGTTTGAACGCAGCCCAGATCGAAGAAGAAGGCGAAGTCTTTGAAGGCCAAAGCAGCATTCAGAACCTGCTGGTTCAACTGCGCTCTGGCGGCTTTGACGTTGATATCGAGTCAGGCAGCGTGTCTGTCGCGCAAATTGTCAGCGGCAAAGGTGTTGTGGGTCAATCGACCGTGTTTAACTGGCTCAGTGATCAGGGACGCAACCTGATTTCAGGTCTGAGCGAACGCAATCAGCTGGCCAATATTCCGGTATCTGTCATTCAGGCGAAGGCTGTCGACGAAAACCTGACCGATGCTCTGATGCTCAACGGTGTGCGGGCAAACCTCTACACCAACTGGCTGTCGACACTGCCAGAGCTGAGCGACAAAGACGATCTGAAATTTGACTTGATGGCCGTGGCGACAAGCGATCTGCCGATTTTGGACGCAGAAGAAATCAACATGGCCTCTGTCAAAGACGTTCAACAAGCGTTGGCGCTGGTTGGCATGGAAAAATTCGATGCTGTCCTTCATTTTGACACATTGGGATTGGCAAACTGTATGACAGTGATTCCCGTTATTGGGGGCAGGTTGCCTGCGTCGGTTCCAGTGGTTCTTGTCGTTTCGCAAACCGAAGCGCCCGAATCCGAACGCGGTGTCGTATCGAAATTCACAAGGTCCAACCCATCCGGACGAGGCAAGGCGCGGCGGCGCTCACGCGGGTAAACCGTACCAGTAAAGAAAAGAGGCAAAACAATGGGTGAACTAAACAAAATTCTTCATGTCGAAGACGAGGCGGATATTCGCGAGATCGCGCATATGGCGCTTGAGCTCATCGGCGGGTTCGAAGTGGCACAGGCCGAGCTTGGCACGGTTGCGCTGGACATCATCGAAGGGTTCGCGCCCGACATGATCCTGATCGATGTTCAGATGCCAGAGCTGACCGGCCCTGAAACGCTTGAGGCGATCCGCAAGATGCCTGGTTATGAAACCATTCCGGCGATTTACATGACGGCTAAAGTCAGCGAGTCCGAGAAGGGCTCTTTGATTGGTCCGTTGGAACTGGGTCTGATTTCTAAGCCTTTTGATCCGACAACGCTGGCAACTCAGATCCGCGCCATGTGGGACAAGGGGCTGCAGGCCGCCGCCTAAGACGATCCGCCCATCTGCCGCATATAGCGGTTGCGGGCGACTTCTTCGAGGGCGCTGGATTCTGCAAGATCCTCTTCTCGCCTCTTTTCAAAGAGGGACTTGTCCAGAACGTTCTCGTTCGTGCGCACCTCGGTATAAGTTTCAAAAAGCCGCCCCTCGATAAGGGCGGCTTTTTCGTCCAATTTTACCATTTCACCGTCGATGAATTCGCGCCGACGCTGAACCGCATGCAGAAACCCTGCAAGAAAAGGCGCAGCCTCGGGGGTCGTGATCTGGGTTTCGGTTTCCAGCCGATGATCCAAATCATCACGCTCTCGTTGCAGATTGCCCTGTGCCGCGCGAATGACCCCCATCTTTGCGGCTTGTTCGTCCAGCTCATGCTCTTTGATGCGCTGGAGCGTTTTGAGGGCTTTGATCCGTCGAGACCGGTCCACGTTTTAGGCTTCGGCCAGATCTGTGCGGGCCTCTTCCATTTCATAGAAGCTTGGCTGCAGGATCGTTGGGATATTACCACGGCCGATTTCAACACAAATGGTTGGGCTGTGGTCATGCAGGATCGCAACAAAGATATCGCGGATAACGTTATAGAATGCACCGTCCTGCTCTTCGATGGCGGTCAGGCGACCCGAGAGAGGCGCCACAAAACAATAGGCCAGGAAAACCCCAAGGAACGTACCAACAAGCGCACCACCGATCATCTCACCCAGAACGGCAGGGGGTTTGTCGATCGAGCCCATGGTTTTGATAACACCCAAAACCGCCGCAACAATCCCGATCGCGGGAAGGCCATCTGCGACGGTTTGCAGGCCATGCGCCGGAACAAGAACCTCGTGGTGGTGCTTTTTAAGTTTCTTGTTGATGACGTCCTCAGTTTGGAAGGGATCATCAAACTGCAGGGCAAGCATCCGGAAGCTGTCGGTGATCAGGTCAATTGCATGGTGATCATGCTGGATTCTTGGGAACTGGGAGAAGATCGAACTGTCGTGTGGATTTTCGATATGCTCATCCAGCGCCAGAACGCCATCTCGTTGATAGATCTTGGTCAGGCCGTACATCAGGTTCAGCAGGTCGATATAATCGCTCTGCTTCCATTTTGGACCCTTCAGCGATTTGAAAACCGCTTTGAAAGTTCCGATCACATCGCCGAACGAGTTCGCGGCAACATAGGCCCCTAAAGAGGCCCCGCCGATCATCATGCCCTCGAAGGGGAGCGCGTGAAGGATGGGGCCCATCTCGCCGCCTGACAGCAGAAAGCCACCAAAAACGAGGGAAATAACGAGGATAAATCCGATAATGATGTTCATTTCGAGGTCGCTGTATATTGGGGGGCGGTTGCGTGCCCGACTGCTCTATTTTTCAGTGATTCTCGCACAAACACCCCTAACCCAGCAAGAATTAAAACGGTTTTTTGGGAAGGATTGGCAAGAATAATTGACAATCATAGCGTGTAGGTTAAAGAATAGTGAAAATAATCATGGCCTTTGGAGAGGATCCGAAGATGTCACGGCCCGAGCAGATCATGTCAGTATTGTTGGACGCGGAAGATATGCGTCTAATTCACCGCAGTTGGCCTGTGGATATGCGCCTTGGCGTATGTTTGATGCCAAGCGGCGATTGCCAGTTGATGTTGTTTCATCAGGACGAAAGCCTGGGATTTCCGGAACGCTTGAAAGACCACTTCGGTTTGCGGGCATCCGAAATTTCTATTCACCCTAAGGTTGCGGGCTTTGCGACGCACCCGATGAAGTATTCCGAAGAACGCGCGCTCGCAAATCTGTTGTCGGACAATCTGGAGCTGACGGAAGAAGCGCTGGACTACTCGGTGAACTTCTCCTACGCCCGCGAAGAGGGGTTGGATCCGCTGAACTTTATGGGCCGCGATCCAGAGCCCGCGGCAGGCAAAGGGATTGTGATCGAGGATGCCGAGCTTGCGCCGGTTGATCCACCAGAGCTGACATTTGCGACCCGCCGCAAACCTGCCGCGCCCCAAAAGCCGATCCGCAATCTGCATTTCGATCTGAAACGCGAAGCCCAGCGGTTTGAAAGCAATCCGACCAAAACGGACCAGACGCTAAAGGCGCCGACCGATGGGTTTAAGTCAGCCGCGCAGCTGAGCGCGATTGACACCGAACCGAAGGATTTCGCGCTGACGGCAACGCCCGCTGGGGGCATCACCATTCAGGCAAAATCCGGGCTTGGCGCCAAAGTGGTCATCCGCGACGCACAGCATGTGTTCTTGCGTGACGATCGCAAACTGCTTGCGCTTCAGCACAAGGCAGCGGCGGTTCCCGAACAGATCAATATCCTGCCACATGCGGTCCCTTCGGCGCTTTTGACGTCTTTGGGATCAAAGGCCGAAGCCGCCGAAGTCTTTCTGCAGGATGATTATGTGTACGTGACCCTTGGGCAGAAACCTGCTGCGACGACCAAGGCGAGCACCCCGGCGACTGACAGCAAACCACTGAAGGTGCGCAAACGTTGGGCGGCTTTGCGTCTGATCGGCCTGACCGCCTTGACGATTGGCGGGATCTATCTGGTGCTGAACGGGCCCCTGGGCACCGCGCCCGAAGCCGCCGCTCCGGAAACACAGATCGACTGGCAAAGCTTTACCGGCAATTCTTAAACGCAGAACGCCCGCGACGATGTCACGGGCGCTCCGGAGTGTGGCGGCGTCGGTGGGGTTACCGAAGCGCGCTACGTAGGTTTTCAAAGACCTTGGCATCCAGAACCGTAGCGGCAGGTTCGCTTGGCAGGATTTCTTCTGCCACAGAGGCTTTTGGTGCCTCGACCGCTGCAACCTCTTCTTTCACCATCTCGGTCTCTTGCGCTGCAGCCGCAGTCGGGGCAGGGGCCATAGCTTTGGTTTCCGACGCCATCGGTTCTACGCCGGCTGCAACTTCGGACTTTTGATAAGCCAGCAAGACTTCGATGCGACGGTTTGATGGATCTTTCGGAGCGTCTTCTTTCAAGAGCTGAGTATCAGCCAGGCCAGAGACGCGAGAGATCCGATCCTGTGTCACACCGGTCTGAACCAGAACCCGGCGCATTGCATTCGCCCGATCCGATGACAGATCCCAGTTGTCGTAAGACGCTTGGTTGGCAAATGGGACAGAGTCCGTGTGGCCAGAGATCACCATATCGTTGGGCAACTTCGCCAGACCTGTGCCAAGGGTTTCCATCAGCAGACGGGTGGCCTTGTTCATTTTCGCCTTACCAGATGCAAACATGGGTTTGCCGTCTTGGTCCATAATCTGCACTAGCAGACCTTCGTCGGTTTCCTTAAAGACGATGTTTTCTTGCAGGGCAGCCAGCTCGGGGGATTGCTGCATCGCTTGCTTCATCTCGGCTTCCAGTTCCGCGAAACGTTCTTTGTCTTCGGTATGCGTTGGGTTTTGGTCTGGAACCGCTTCGGAATTCGCGCCGACATGCGTGCTATTCGGATCCAGCGCTTCGCTTTCATCCATTGTGCTGCCTGCGGCGATATTTGGGTTTATGGTGTTCTCATCCCATGCCGGAGCATCCGCATCGGCAGACGTCGCAGCAGAGGCGGTGCTGTCTGACAGGCCTTCAGCAGAAGAATCCTCTACAAACTCTGGGCTCACGGCACCCGCGGCAGGGTTCGTGTGATCACCAAGGTTCGAGCCTCGCGCTTCCTGATCAGGACTCGCGGTTTGCGTCACATCCATGATTTCCCAAGTCGCAGGAGATGGGTCGTCCACTTCGCCGCGATCAGAACCGCGTGCGACAGTTGCACCATTCGAGGCGGTCAATGTCCCAGGAGGGCCCAATGTCGCGCCGTCCAGAACGCCCGAGCCGCCTGGCATGGTCGCGTCTGTAAAATACTCTGCGATCCCGCGCAGTTTCTGTTCATCCGAGGAAGACAGGATCCACATCAGCAGAAAGAATGCCATCATCGCGGTCATAAAGTCCGCATACGCAACTTTCCATGCGCCGCCGTGGTGCCCGTGCCCTTCGACGACTTCGATCTTTTTAATAATCGTTTGCCCTTTGGCTGCCATCGTTCCTTGCCTCATATCGCCGGTTCAACCGGTTGATTCCCGTAAACCGGCATTTCGCGCGGTTTTTCTCGAACCGAGATATGAAGGTGAACCGTGCCGCTAGATGGGCGCGATTAAGAAAAGATTGTGGCAGTAGGGGAAACAATTGCGGCGACTAGCGCGCCGCAGCAGTTTGATCAGCATCCGCGTCGCGACTGTATTTGCCCAAACCAACCTTCTTTGCATAGGCGGCTTTGCGCTCTGAATACTTCGGGGCGACCAGCGGGAAATCCTCGGCCAGGCCAAACATCGTGCGATATTCGTCTTCTGTCAGGCCGTGCTCTGCTTTCAGATGCCGCTTCAGCATCGTGAAACCTTTGCCGCAGCACAGGCAGTACACTTTGTCGTCCGTGACTGCATTCTCTAGCGCAATCGCCGGTTTCACGATTGGTTTTTCAGGCGATGGGGACAAAGCGACCGGTGGGTATGCATTTGCGGTGGATGCCGGTGTGTAGGCGAATACTGGAATGAGTCGCTGTGCCAGAGTTAAGATGTCGTCCTGCGTGACATCGGCACGTCCTGCATAGGCCGCCACGACCTGCGCTGTGGCGTCTAAGGATTGTTGCGACGTGTTGTCCATGTTGTCTTTAGCGTTCATGGGCTGCCTCTTATTTTTGCAAAGTTTATAGAGGTTCGACTCAAGTATTGTCAAGAATAGCGCGGTGCTGTTCATGTCATATTAAGCGAATTTTCCCTTATATTACCGTGGGTTGTGATTCCCTTGACGTGCGCAACCCGCACAAAAATCAACCTACGCGCGCGTCCAGAAGAACGGAGCCCTGATTTTCAAGAACATAGAACTGGTGCCGCCGACGGGCTGCCAGATACTGCGATTCTAGAATAGGGGGGCGGTTCGCCGCGCGTGCCAGGGTGGGCATCATCGGCATTTCAACGGGCTCGATATCCTGCAGTACGTCAAACGCAGCCGCAAGGACATCAAACATAAAGTCGTTGGTTTCAGGGGAAGAAAGCAGCTTCTCGATGGTTGCAACCGCATCTTGCGCAGCAGCCATTCCGGCGTGGTCAGCCTGAGTCTGTGCCATGAATGTACTCCGTTCAGAGTGTTAAACGGTGCATTCTGCAACCTGAACAGACCTTAGGGGAAGCAAGGTTAAAATAAGGTCAAAGTTTGCGGTTCTTCAAAAATAAATGGTTAAAGTACTTAAACCGCCTAGGACTCGACTCTTTTATTGGTTTTGTTCTTGATGGTCTGTTTGCTGCACGCAAACTGGAAAGCCCATTGCGTCATTTGGTCTTCCTTTACTAAGAAGGAGCCGCAAAAGAAGGTGCAGAAGCATGCTTTATAAACCAGCATATGCCGTCGTTTTGGATCGGGACCGCGCCCGAAGCCTATCCTTGCGGCATATGTTCATGGTGATCTGTGGTCTTAGCTGCGAGGTCTATCCGGATCCCGAAAGCTTTCTGGAAGAGCAAACCGGCGACCACCCGCCCAAAGTCATCATCCTTGGTGATGTCGACGATCGGCCCCGTGCGTTGCGGGCTGTCGCGTCTCAGCACCAGAGCTTTGTCCTTGTTATAGAGCGACCGGGGGATGCGTTGACGGTCGAAAATGCGTTTCTGGCTGGCGCCGACGATGTTCTGCGCACGCCGTTTACCCTGCGAGAGTTGGCTTTAAGGCTGCGTGCAAGGATTGGCATGCTGGAGTCTTCGGATAGCGAAGATTTGTTCTTGGAAGCTAGCAACTGGGGCGAAGAAGCCTATATTGCCGAGCGTGCGGGATTGACGGAATCCGAGGCGCAGATCTTGCATGTTCTTATCAGCAACAGCGGGAAAATCGTATCGCGCGATGCGCTCAGCCTCGCAATTGACGGGCGCGCCTGGGATTATGGTGACAGAAAATTCGACGTTCACGTCGCGAAGATCCGCAAAAAACTAACGTCGACATTCGGAGATCACATTTCTGTCCAGACGGTTCGATCCGCGGGATACATCCTCTCGATTGACGAAGTTGGACACGCAGATTTGATGAATGCGATCGGTTAATTGATCGAATTTTCTGCCTGTCAAGAAAAGAAATGTAAATCTTGATTTTCAACCTAGATGTCGCGGTTTGTTGCGATTGTTGGCCCATAGGTTGTGGATAACTCACCTTTTGCTTGGGGAGAACGGTAAGTTTCTCTTGTTTTTGGCGAGTTGCCGCTAACGTCACGCACCCATCTCATTTTGGACACAAGCCAAGAAAAACCGCCGCAGAGTCCTGATTTGGTTTCTTAAATGCCCATGCAAATTTACAAAGAGTTAATTCTACTTTTAACAGAGCTGTCCTAAGATGTGACCAAGCGATAAAATATATTCGGGGGAATATGTAGTGGATTACGATGCGTTGCTCGCACAAATATGGGGTGGGGCCATAGAGCTAGACGCGACGGCAGAACCATCGGGATTGGTCGCACTTTTGACCTCTATGGTCAGCGTTCCACTGGTTGTGTTGCAATCAGACGGAGAGCAAGATCGTCCTTATGCTTTCATGGAGACGTCCGAAGTGATGGATGGGGTGATTCTCGGCGACGTCCTGGCAGAAGAGCTGGAGATCGAAGTGCCCTATGGCGCGATGATCTTGGTTGAGCCAAAGGGTTTCTTTGAGGCACAGGCCTTGTCTGCGAGTGCGTTGGGACAGATCCTGGGTCTGGTCTTAATGGACATCGCGCATCCTGATGCGCCGATGGCTGGCAGCGCGCGTCGCGACGAAGATCATAAGCTTGGAAATCCGATCGTGGCTTTGAGTGAGTTTGCACAAAATTGGGCGAGCCGCATCCAATAAGCGCACATCAGCTCCATACACTCAATAAGACAAACTTGATTTAATCCTTCGTTAATCAAGTTTGTCTTTGTTTATCCTTAAAAATATGAGATTTTATCCTTGCCGGAACACTCCGGCAGGGTGTTTTTCAAAATGTAGTCCTTTGAATGCGCACCCGCATGACCCGGCAAAGAACTGGGCATCACTGAGGTAGTGAAGGTTTGGGACACAAGAGATGAATATAGCCGTAAATCCACTGGTCGCCTTGTTGGGCGGTGGCGCTGCGCATTTGGGTGGCGCGCAGTCGCAGCCCGGTACTATGAATTTTGCGCAGTTGCTGAAAGGGCAGGGCGGAAACGCTTTGCTGGGGCAGCAGCCGGAAATGTTGGCGCGGTTGATCGGCAAGGCCGAAGCGGTGCTGGCAACAGTTGAGTCACTGACTTTGGATACGCAGGGCGAGCTTGAAGGCTTTACGCTAGAGGGTCTGGCAGACCTATTGACCGGAGAGGTGTCCCTGTCGCCTGAGACCGCAGAAGGCGAGTTGGCATCATTGATGCAGACTCTCAGCGACATTCAGGATTTGATGCGAGATATCCTGGATGTCTTGCCGGATCTTATGGCTCAGTTTGCACCAGAAGATCTCGGCCTTGAACTGCAAGACGGGCAGACCAATGTGTCCGTCGCAACTATTCTTGAGGTGACGGTGTTCGTACGAGATATCGTTTCCCAACAGAGTGTTATGCCGCAAAGGACAATGGTGTCCCGACTGAATTCCGCCCATTTGCAAGGTGTGCACAGCATAGAGACGCGTCCGACGCCTGCGCTATCGCTGATCTCGGAAATAGACGGTATCGCTTTGCCGGATGTGCAGGCCAAAGAGACGCTAACTTTGACGCCGGTCGCTTCCGCAGTTGTCCGCACGCTGGCAACTGCCGCGATCCAGACGCAGAAATCTGCGGCCCAAGCCATTGATTTTGAGGCCAGTGAAACGCCGCTGGCTTTGACGTCACGCACGGAACCTGCGCAGTTTGATCAGATCGAGCAACCACAAGCGCCTCAGCCGCGCCCCGAAAATCAGATCTCTACAAAATTCGCAAATGTTTTGGTGAATCAGGTTCGCCAAGTCGACATTCAAGAGGGCACGACGCGGATCGAACTATCGCCGCGTGGCCTGGGAAGTATCGAAGTCGAAATGCGCACCAATAGTGATGGCTCTTTGGCGATTGTGGTGCGCGCCGAAAATGATGCGGTTCTGTCGGCGTTGCGCGAAGAGCGTGATTTGCTGGCCGCAATCATCGGCGACAGCGCGAATGGATCTTTGGATTTCCAAGAATACTCCGAAGGACAAAATCGGGAACAGGGTGATCTGAACGGATCAAACGGGCAGGGCGCTGATGCCGAGGACGAAACAGTCGAGGCCAATGCTTCCGCGTCCGCCATTGTGAATGGTCCTGAGTTGGATCTGGTGACCTAGAAGGGAATGTCGTTATGGATGCAGTCGCGTCAAACAGCTTGCTCAACACATCGGCCACCAATAGCGCCTCATCGCTTTCGTCTTTGAGCGAAGACTATGAGCGTTTTCTGACGTTGTTGACCGCGCAAATTCAGTATCAGGATCCGCTGGAGCCTATGGACTCGACCCAATTTGTGACCCAGTTGGCGCAACTTAGTCAGGTGGAGCAGGCGGTTGCGACCAACGACAATCTGGAAAAGCTTGGCACAAGCATTGGATCGCTGGTGTCGGTGTCCGGTGCGGATATGATCGGTCGCGATGTCACCATCGCGTCGGCCCAATTTGGTTTGGAGAACGGTGTGACGGACGCATCCTATCGCGCGCCCGAAGGCACAACCAAGCTGACCGCGCAAATTCTGGATGAAAATGGCACTGTGATCCGCACACTGTCGGACTTGCCGATCGATACGACCAAGGTTGTTCCGCTGCCTTGGGATGGCAAAGACGAAAGCGGCGCGTCGCTTTTGGATGGCGAATATGTGCTGTCGCTCAGCGCGACTGATGCTGAGGACAACGCTTTGCAGCCAAGCGTGTTCCGCAAAGCGCGTGTTGAAGAGGTGCTCTTCAGCGAAGGTGTTAACTATTTCAATCTGGATAGTGGTCAGCAGATCGAAGCGGACGACATCTTGTCCGCGAGCTAGGCTCTACATTCTGCTAGTGCGCGCCGAGCTGAATTCATTGATGCGCGCGGTGCGGATTGCGTCGAAATCGCGGTGCATCTTGCGCACAATTTCCTCGATCATTTTCAAACGATCCAGATTGTGTTCCTCGCCCTCATCGACCCAAAGCGTGGTTTCTGCCATATCTGACAGAACGCCGATTGCACCGTCTCGCAGGCGAGCGCGACCTTCTGCGCCGTTCAGACGTTCGAACTCGCTCGCGCCTGCCAGATAAACGTCCATATCAATGACGATGTGCAGGACGTTTTCGGGCTGCATCACCTGAACCGTGAATTTCCCCAAAGGCATTTTATACAGTATTTCCTTGGGGGCGGCGGCCACTTTCCCGGGCTTTTCCTTTTCTTTGGCCATCTCAGCATCGGCCATTTCCGCAGGCGCAGGCGGAGGCTCTGGGGCCATCATTTGCCCCAGAAAATAGCCTGCGGGCCCCAGGATCAGGGGCCCAAGCAGTATGATAAGGATCTTTTTCATTTCGAGCCCCTAGTAGGGGAGGATCACATCAAGGAAGTCTTCGCCGTAACGCGGTTGCTGAACCTGGCTGATCTGACCCCGGCCACCATAGGTGATGCGGGCCTCGGCAATTTTGTCATAGGCGACGGTGTTCAGGGTGCCGATGTCCTGTGGGCGGATGATGCCGGCCACACGCAGCTCGCGCAACTCGTTGTTAACTTTGACTTCCTGACGTCCAGCAATCACGAAATTACCGTTCGGCAACTCTTTGATAATAAGCGCTGCAACCCGAAGGTTGATCGCTTCTTTTCGCGCGATCGAGCCCTCGCCGCGTGAGGCTGACGTATTTCCAAGATCGATGATTTGACCGGTTGGAACCTCGCCTGCGCCAACGCCGGGCAGTACTTTGTTGAGCTGGCCGCCATAGCCAAGGAAGGTTGGGCTGTCGACGTCTTGTGAGGCTGATCTGGACCGTTCAGAAGCGTTGTCCAGTTTTGCGTCGTCAGAAATGTTGATGACGACGGTTAGAATGTCACCAACCGCCTGCGCGCGTTGGTCGTCAAAAAAGCTCGAGGTGCCACGACGCCAAAGGCTGCTCGCCTCGGCGCGCTTGGGTCGCGCGATCGGCTCGCGGGCGGGCATCGGAACAGAGATGCGGTTCACCTCGGGAATGTCCGTCGACATATCGCTGAACTGCGGGTTGCGATGTTCTTTGTATTGCGGGGTACACGCACCAAGTGCCATGCCCGAAACAAGCAATGCAGACACGATCAACCGGTTGCGTGAAAAAGATTTAGCCAGAGTTGGGAACCTCAAAATTGTGCCTCCACAAGCCCATCGCCTTTGGCAATGGCTGTTATTGTTTTGTTGCTTGAAAGATTAACGACGCGCACTTCCTGCCCAAGATGTGCGTCAGAGATGGCTTTACCGGTTGCAGTCAGCTGAAGCGGACCGTGTTGCAGTTCGATCGTTACTTTGTCGCCGCGCGATACGATGATCGGCGGTGTCACGGATTGATGGTGTACGGGTCGGCCGGGCGACAACATACGGCGCACCTGCATGCCCACCAGATCTTCGTACTCGGTGATGGCAAATGCGTGAACGCGGGCCCAAGCCATTTCGATCATCTCGATGTCGCGGGGCTGAAGGATCTCGTCGGGTTGTACGCGACGGTTGACCACCGGGATTGGAACGCTCAGCACGGCCAGTCCCCAAACGCGTGTGACATCTCCCTGCAGCGTCACTACGTTTGCAATGAATTGTCCGCTGGACTGGTCGATCCAGAACTCTTGAATAAACTGCCCGTCACGCGGCAGCCCGTCTGCCAGATGAATTTGAAATTGCCCATTTGGGGGCAGGGCGGGGCCGAGTTCTTGCTCGGCACGTTCTGCAACAAGATCTGTAATCAAGGCGGCCCAAGACGGCTGCGTTGTGCCCAGCACCGCAAAGAGTCCAAGGGTTAGAGCCAAGAGATATGTTGCCAGCCGCGTCATGGATTAAGACTTAATCTGGTTGGCGGTTTGCAGCATCTGATCCGCCGTCTCGATGGAGCGCGAGTTCATTTCATAGGCGCGCTGCGCTTGGATCAAATCGGTGATCTGCGCCACGATGTTGACGTTGGCGTTTTCAAGATAGCCTTGCTGAATGATCCCCACACCCGGATCGCCGGGCGTTACAACATTGGCGGCACCGGACGCTGTGGTCTGTTCAAGAAGGTTGTTCCCGATCGGGCGCATCCCCGCTTCGTTCAGGAATGTCGCAAGAGTCAGCTGACCCAGATCGGTGGGGTCGGGGTCATTGTCCAAAAAGGCCTGAACAACACCCTGAGGACTGACGACCACAGATCGTGCGTTGTTTGGAACGTTGATGCCGGGGTCGATTTCAAAGCCATCCAGAGTCACAAGCTGGCCGGTAGAGCTCAGCTGAAACGCGCCCGCGCGTGTATAGGCTTGTGTGCCATCTGGACGGGTAACAACAAAAAACCCGCGGCCGTTCACGGCCATATCGAACTGGTTTTCTGTCTGGGTGAGGGCACCCTGAGTGTTCAAGCGCACGACGCCCGCGCCTTGCACGCCAAGACCGACATTCAGGCCAACCGGACGGGATGTGCCCTGTGTCGACGTCGCGGCGCCTTCTTGCAATTGCGATTGATAAATCAGGTCCTGAAAGGCCGCGCGACCGGTTTTAAAGCCGGTGGTGTTTGCGTTGGCGATGTTGTTGGCGATCACGTCTACGTTGGTCTGCTGCGCCAACATGCCCGTCGCTGCAATTCCTAGTGCTTTCATTGCCTCATTATCCTTTTGTTATTGCCAGCTCTAGACGACTCGGCCCAGTCGCTGGATTGCCTGTTTGGTCAGTTCGTTCTCGTCACTCATCAGATGTGTCGCGCGTTCATAGGCGCGTTGGATGTCCATCAGGTGGATCATCTCGACCACGGGTTGCACATTGCTTTGCTCGATAAAGCCCTGTGCAAACTGAGCGTTTTCAACCGGGGTTGGGGCGTTCGCGTTTGGATTGGGCAGGAAAAGCCCGTTGCCCAACGGAGCAGCGCTGTCAAAATTCGGTACGTTGAACAGTCCGATGCGGCCAAGAATACCGCCGGTCTGATCCGTCAGCGTTCCGTCCTGTGCGATCTGCACCAGGTGGCCCACGTCCTGCGGCAACGTGATTGGCGCACCGCCTTCGTCGACCACAGGATTGCCGGCCAGGTTCACAAGCTGACCTTCCGCATCTACAGACAGACGCCCGTCACGCCCATAAGCGGTCTGGCCATCAGCCGTCAGATACCCCAGCCAACCTTCGCCGGTGACCGCTACATCCAAAGAATTTCCAGTCTGAACTAAAGCACCTTGCGAGAGGTCTACATAGACGCCGCTGTCTTTGACAAAGCTCACGGCCTGGGTGTCATCGCCCGAGTTCTTAGGGTCCACCGCTTCAAGCAAAGGGTGTTGCGCCTTGTACCCGGCGGTCGATGCGTTCGCCATGTTATGTGCTGCCAAATCGAGCGACCGTTCAAGCGCGGTCGCAAGCGAAATGGACACATAGCTGGTGGTTCCCATGCCCTTTGCCTCTATAGACTGGCACTATTGCAAGAACAAAAGTGCTATACTGCTCATTAGTTTATTGTTTCTTTGTAAATTATCCCTCAAGATAAGGATTAAAACAAGCTATATTTGGCAACGAGCAAGAATAGAAAGAAAAGATGGGAAAGGTGCGACTGCTTTTGACGATCCCGTTCTGGGTGCTGCTTTTGGCATCCGGTGTCTATTCTGCATCCGATCCCTCTGAGGACGAAGCAAAGGTCGAAGAGGCCGAGGCCGCGCCAGAGGCTCCGAAGAAGCTTGAAATCACTGGACCGCAAACGTCGGTTCAGCAGCTGTTTGACCTTGATCTGCGCCGCTGGCCGGAAGAGCGCTTTTATGAAAACCTGACCGGTTTGATTAACGAGCTGTCTGTGCGCTATGGCGACGAAGCCACGGCAACTCTTCTTGATACGGCTGAACTGTTCTTGGGTCAGATGATGGTGGCCGAAGCGGAATCGGTTCTGGGTGAGCTGGAAGAGGTTGGTGTCGGACAAGAGCGCCGTCTGCGCGCTCTGAAAGACGCACAGATGTTGCTGAATGGTGCTTCTGTTGAGGTGTTTGAAACCTCGCCGCTCAATGAAGAGTCGCGTCCAGATCGTGCGTTCTGGTCTGTGTTGCAGGCCATCGCATCGGGCGATGGAGCCATGCTGAACGACAACCTTGGCGCCGGCGTTGTTGGGCTGATCCACCAGACACGCCCCGTGGCGCGGTCCGTTCTGCCGATCATCATCGAAGCAATGATTGAGACAGATCAATTGGTTCTGGCCGATCGTAGCCTAGAGTTGCTCGCGGATTTCCCCGACCTGAGCGATGCGTCCATGGGTCACTACCTTCGGGGTAGGGCCGCCGAAAAACGCAACAACCAGAAAACTGCGCTCGTGCATTACTTTGAGGGTATCAAGGGCTTTGACCGCTATGCCGTCCGGTCGCGTCTTGCGATTGCGGATATGGCGATCTTGGACGGTGGCCGTGGGGCTTTGATGGCGGCGGAAGATGTTCTTGAGAACGGATTGGATTCCTGGCGCGGCGATCAGTTTGAAATCGCGACCCTGGAGAAGCTGAACGAAGTCTATGTGGCCGCGGAAGAGCGCGTCGAGGGTCTGATTTTGCTGAGCAAGATCACAATGCGCTATCCGGGCACCGCAGCCGCCGAGCGCGCGGAAGCCGCATCAAAGGACGCATTGCGGTCGGTGTATCAAGACGGGTTTGATGGCAAGATCCCGCTATCGCGTTGGCTGTCAGTACACCTTCGATTGGTGCCCGCCTATCGGTATCACCCCGAATACGCGCAACTGGTCGAAGAGCTGGCGGACCACCTGATGTCCTTAGGCGGCACGACTATGGCAGCGCAAGAATACGAGCGTGCTTTGGCGTTTCGGGCCGATTTGTTTGACCTGAACTCGGATTGGGTGAGTGAAGAGGAGCTGACGCGAAACAAACTGAAACTGGCAAAGGCGTTGGCCACAGGCGGTCAATATCAAGAGGCGAAAGAGGCCTTGGTAGCGCTGGACGATGTCATCGATCCGATCGTGCGCAATGATATCAACACCCTGCGCGCCAAGATCGCAGCCCAGATGGGAGACGCTGACGGGCTGCTTCGTACCCATGTCATCTCGCCCAGTGCGGAAAACCTGCGCAATGTCAGTCAGGCGCTTTGGGAAAAGCAGGAATGGGATGGCGCCAACGAGTTCTACAACCGGTTGTGGGCTGACTATCCGCAGGACTTTGATCTAAGCGACGCAACATACCTTTTGATCGCAGCCCACAGAACGGGCGATCAGAATACGGCCACACGTGTCGTCGAGGCATTCCCGGGAATGACGGAATCTGAGAACTGGGTACGTCTTGCCGAGAGCTTTCTGACACAACCGCCGGACGTGTCTACTCTGACCTTGGATGCAGCCAATGGGCGTTTAGAGCGGCTCACAAATGCATTGGATGATATCGAAGGAAACGGGCTTTAATCCTTCTAATTCCTTATCTATCCTTCAAAATCCATTGATAAATATGCAGATAACAAGGATTTTATCGATTTCTTTAACTCCACTTAAAGATGTTTCATGTAACTATCCTTGTAACAAAAAAGACTAACCAAGAATAACGAGGCAGACAAAATGTCATTGACGAGTGCGCTTCAAACGGGCGTGAGTGGCCTGGGTGCCAACTCCACCGCAGTGGGTGGTATTTCTGAAAATATCGCCAACGCTAACACGGTTGGATATAAACGCAGCTTTTCTCAGATGGTTACAACAACGGCGTCGCAGGGCACGGACAAGGGTGTTCTGTCGGTTATCGCCGAAGAAAGGCTGACCGTTTATTCTGCAGGTGGTTTGATTGCGACCAACAGTTCAACAGATTTGGCGGTGTCTGGAACGGGGTTTTTTGTGGTCTCGGAATCTCCGAATGAACCCAACCAAGCCAATTATTATCTAACGCGCGCAGGGTCTTTCCTGCCTGACGCGGACGGTAATTTGGTGAATGCCGCTGGGTATTACCTCAGCGGTTTTCCCTATGATGGTGATGGGGTTCTGCAAAGTATTGACCGAAGCTCTTTTGCATCCATGCAAACGGTTAACATCGGCGCAATTACACTTGCAGCAGATGGAACATCGACAATTGACGCCTCTGGCAACGTGCCCAGCCAAGCGACCGGCAGTGCGACACCGGGTGCGCCTTTTGTGACCTCTTCTGAATTTTTCACGCCTCTCGGCCAGATCGAACGCTTGAACCTCAGCTGGCAGCCGTCCAGTACACAAAATCAATGGACAGTATCGATCGCTGATAGTAACTCGAACGCTCTGGGATCTTTTGACGTCACTTTCAGCGACTCGGGCAGCACCGCGGGCTCGCCAAGTGCCTACAGTAACGCGACCAACTTGGCGACGGCGCCCGCGGCTTTCGTGATGGACACCGCAACTGGCAATGTCACGCTGACATTGAACAACGGCACAACACCGCAGACAATTAACATGTCTTTCGGTGAGATCGGCAGCTTTTCAGGCATGACCCAGTTCTCCGGCGATTTTAGCCAGTCGTATGACCGCGACGGCTCGAGCCTTGGTGAGCTGGTTCGGACAGAATTCGACGACGCTGGCACGATCTATGGTGTTTTTGACAACGGCAACCGCCGTCCCCTGTACGAGGTTCCTTTGGGTGTTGTCGACAATCCGAACGGGTTGGGGGAGCGCGCGGGTAACGCCTATCAGACAACAGTGAATTCTGGCTCTTTCCAAGCACTTACAGCGACCGGCGGCCGCGTTGGGGTAATTAACTCTGGAGCCTTGGAAAGTTCTAACGTGGATATCGCGCAGGAAATGACGGATCTGATCCGCTTCCAGCGCGCCTTCTCGACCAACGCGTCGGTTGTGACCACAGTTGATGAAATGATGGAAGAAACGACACGGCTCAAGCGGTAAGCCAATAATGAGAGGGTAACGCCCTAATGACGATCACAGGTGCACTGAACACGGCAGCTTCTGGACTTCGCGTCCAGCAGACCTTGTCGCGTGTGGCTGCTGATAACGTGGCGAACTCTACCACCGAAGGGTATGCTAAGCGGACCGCAGTCGTTGTGTCCACGCTCGCAGGCGGTGGCGCCAATGTCACCGAAGTGCGCCGCGAGGTTGATGTTGCCCTGCAGCGCATGGCGCGGTTGGAAAACGCCCGGATGTCCGAACAGCAGGCCATCTATGAAGGGCTGCGGGATTACTCTATTTTCCTGGGCGAATTGGGTGACGGGAATTCCCCGGCCGAGACATATGCCGAATTCAGCGCGACCATGAGCACATTGGTCAACTTGCCGTCCTCCAGCGGGGCGCAGGCGGGGTCCATTCTCGCGGCTGAAAATCTGGTGCGTTCGGTGAATGACGCCAATCAGCGGCTGAACAGTGTGCGTGCCAGCGTGGACATGGAAATCCGCTATGAGATTTCCGATCTGAACGAACGTCTTTATGAGCTTGTTGATTTGAACCAACAGCTTCAATCGTTTGAGCGGAACAGTTTCGAAGCCGTCACCTATGCAGACCGGATCGATCAAATCGTTGATCAGATCTCTGGTGTAGTGGATGTGCGCGTCAGCTATGGTTCTAGCGGGTGGATCAATATTTCGACCACCGGCGGTGCGGCGTTGCTCGAAGGCGATCTGGTGCATGATGTCACCTATAATCCTGGTGATGGCACGTTTTGGGCGGGCGATCAGGAAATTACGCCCACTAACGACAGTATTCGCGGGATTGAGCATGGCTCGCTTGCTGGGTTTGCTCAGCTTCGCAACGAAACTATCCCAACGTTCCAGTTGCAGCTGGATGAATTCGCGCGTGGTTTGATCCAGACGTTCGAGAATGCCGACACGTCACTTGGAGCAACGGATCCCGGTCTCTTTACCGACAATGGGCTGCGCTATGATGCGTCAAACCTGCAAGGTCTGGCGGGTCGTCTGTCGATCAACAGCCGCGTCGAAGGCGCTGCGACGGGTACGTCGTGGTTGATCCGTGACGGTCTGGGCGCGACAGTGGAAAGCGAAAACGTCTCCGAT
Source organism: Cognatishimia sp. (assembly GCF_964229375.1). GTDB lineage: Bacteria > Pseudomonadota > Alphaproteobacteria > Rhodobacterales > Rhodobacteraceae > Cognatishimia. Next base: position 2,311 of record NZ_CAXREH010000058.1, on the reverse strand, counting down.
GCCACCCAAGTTCAGCAATTCATTAACGGCATGAACTCTGCCATGGGCGCGGATCCTTTGACAGGGATCAACAGCACGGTTTCCTTGTCGGATTACGCGGCCGAAATGATCAGTGCGCAGGGCACGACGACGGCCCGTGCGGAAAGCAACTACAATGCAGCCCGTTCCGCGGCCGAGGTCGTCGCGGCCTCGCGTCAGAACATCGAGGGTGTCAGCATTGACGAAGAAATGCAGAACCTCATGCTGATTGAGCAGAGTTTTGCGGCCAACTCGCAGATGCTGTCCACGGTCGGTGACATGCTCGATACGCTTCTGGCGATCTTTTAGGGGAGGGGATAGATGACACTGTTTAATTCCCGGGTCTCGACCTATCAGATGAATTATTTCATGCGCGCCAATGTGAACAGCGCGACGGTCAAGTTGCAAGAAGCCAGCAAAGAGCTGGGCACCGGGCGCCACGCGAATTTGTTCAAGGAACTGGGCCCGCGCACCGCGTCTGCATTGCAAATGCGCGTGACGGAAACCACCACGCATTCCTTTGTGACGGCAAACAAGGTTCTGGCGAGCAAGCTTGAAACCACATTGACCGCCACCAACAGCATTCGCGACACTATCGGCAGTGTTCTTGAAATTTCGCTGTTGAATCTGACGCGACCAAACACAGGTGCCGAGGCGATCCAGGCGGAAGCTCGGGCTGCGCTTGAGTCCATTGTGGGCTCTCTCAACCAAAGCTTTAACGGCGATCATCTGTTCGCAGGCATCAAAAGCCGCGAGGCGCCGATGACGCGCTGGGAAGATGTGAACGCCGATACAGGGTTTTCACCGCAGGCGGTGATTGACTCGATCGTAGGCTCTGGGCCGCCCGATACGGCAACGGCTGCCACGATGATCGCGGACATTCATGCGGTGTTTGAGTCCAACTACACCGCTGATCCAAATATGAATTTCGAGGCCACCTTCTTTGGCGGCACGCCCCTGCTGGACGGTAGCGGGGCCGCGAACGCGCGTGTTACTGCGCGGCTGGATGCGGATCAAGAACTTGACTATGGCGTCCAGGGCAACGATCTGCCGTTCCGCGAGGCGATGCGTGGACTGGCGATGTTGGCCAGCGTGGATGTATCGCAAATTTCGGATCAGGCCACTTATCAAGCATGGATGCAAGAGGCTGTGGATACCCTCGCCTCGGCATCTGAAGGCGTTCTGAAGATCACCACCGACGTCGGATTTCAACAAGAAGTCGTGGAAACTGCGACGGAGCGGCTAGAAGACATCTCGATCATCCAAAAGTTGCAGATTGCGCGTCTGGAAAATGTGGACGTCTATGAAGTTTCCGCTCAGATTGCGTCGCTAGAGGCGCAGTTGCAGGCCAGCTACAGCGTGACCGCGCGTCTGGGCGAGCTGAGCATCCTCAACTACCTGAGATAATGAGATAACCAATCCCTCGAGCCTCGTCTCTGACGTGCTCAAGTTAAAACCCCCGCTCCAGAAGGATGCGGGGGTCTTTTTGTCTTCGGCTTGGAGCAGTTATCAGGCGCGAGCCTCTAGGCGCATGCCGGATGATGCGATTGCTGGAATTGGATCAACATCCTCCAGCACATCAGGTGGGCTCAGCTTATAGCCGCGACCATGAATGGTCTCGATGTACTGCGCGCCAGTGTCGGCAGCTGCGGCAATCTTTTTGCGAAGTTTACAGATGTAAACGTCGATTACCTTGTCAAACGGCTGATCCGCACTCATGCCATAGACCGCGTCATAGATAGCGTTCTTGGAAATCACCTTGTTGGAGTTCAGAGCAAGGTGCTGGAAAATCGAGTGCTCGCGCTTGGACAGTTTGATGCGGGTGCCGGATACAATCGGATCGCGGCCATCAAAGAAGGCTGTCACTTCACCGACGCTGATGCTCTCAGCGGCATGTCCATGGAAGCGACGCACGATGGAATTGATCCGGGACAGGACTTCGCCACCTTTGATCGGGCTGACGATAACATCGTCCGCACCACGATCGAGTGCTGCGGCAGTGTCTGCCGAGTTCCGGAAATCCCGCAATATGATCAGTGGGTTCTCGCAACCTGCGTGACGCACCGCGCGGATTTGGCGGTGTGTGTTCACAGATTCACCGATCAGAATGGCGCGATGTTCGCTGCCTGTCTGAGTCAGTGGCGCAAGGCCTGTTTCAAAAAATTCTTCGCCCACAAAGAGAGGTTGTAGACCCGCGTTTTCCAACTCGGATGCTAGGGATGCTCGACGTTTCTCTCGTGGCTCATAAACATAGGCGCGCATAGCGTCCTCCGTTCCTGCCATTTTTGTTATT